>CAZFCZ010000001.1:0-6624 GCA_964517485.1 uncultured Nitratifractor sp.
ACACACAAAAATATAGAACCAGATTTTTTTACTTTTATTAGGTTAGCAGTGGCAAGCAAAGAGGGGTTTGAGTATTGTATTAATTTAAATAGACAAATATTACTTACTAGAGGCTACACAAAAGAGCAACTAGATGCTTTGTTAAAGCAAAATGAGTTACCACTAAATAGTAAACATAAGGCGCTATTTGTAGCAACTTTAGATGCTATGAGAAAGGCTGAAAGTTTTACTAAAGAGAGTGTTGATTCTTTATTAAATTTAGGCTGGAGTTACGAAGATATTTGGGATGCGCTAGATCATGGTGCTTTTTTGTATAAATATGCGAAAATACTAGAAGCTTTTTTAACTAAAGAGTAACAAAAAGTATCACAATGTAATAAAGTGTTTAATTTTGTAACAAAAATAACAACCAAAAAATCTATATTTTTTAATAACTATAAATAATACCATTTAATTAAAAAATAAAGTTATTAATGGTACTAATTGGTTATAATCCTTTTGTGAAAAATATAATCAAAACAATATTAATATATTTGCTACTGTTAGGTTCTGTATCGTTACATGCGCAAAAGGGTGATGATTCGTTAATCATTGGTACAAAAGTTGCACCACCTTTTGCATTTAAAAACGCAAAAGGCGAGTGGAAGGGTGCATCTATTGACTTATGGAAAGAGATTGCTAAAAAGTTAAATTTAAAATATAAATTTCAAGAAAATAATTTAAATAGTTTAATGAATAAGATAAAGAATAATGAGATAGAGATAGGTATAGCAGCAATTACTGTAACGGCAAGTAGAGAGCGTTATGCAGACTTTTCCAATGGTTATTATACAGAAGAATTAAGTATAGCTATACCAAAAAATAAAGGTAGCATAATAAGTGAATTACTTGATAAACTACTATCTTACACGACATTAGGGGTTGTATTTGGTGTAATTATTGTTGTATTTGTTGCAGGATTTGCATTTTGGCTTATGGAAAGAAGTGACAAAAATGATAGTAAAGATGATGCTAATAATAGCTTAGGTAGTGCAATGTGGTGGGCTACGGTTACAATGACAACTGTAGGTTATGGAGATGTTACTCCTAAGACATTTGGGGGTAAGATTGTTGCAGTTATTTGGATGATACTATCTACACTAATGGTTGCAGTTTTAATTGCAATATTTGCATCTATATTTACTACTGCTAAGAGAAATTACTTTATTACTACACCTAGCGATTTAGATAAAGGAAAGATAGCAACTGTACAGGGCTCTTTTAGTGATGAATACTTAAAGAGTAGAAATATTTTACCAGTTTATTACAATAGCTTAAAAGATGCACTAGAAGCAGTAAATAAGCGCAGTGCAGATGCAGTTGTTTACGATAAACAGCTTTTACAGTATATAATAGATAAAGATTTCAGAGAAAATCTAAAACTTACAAAAGCACATTTTATGCCTAAAAGTTACTCTTTAATATTTAAAGATAAGTGCAAATTAGCTGAGCCAGTTAATAGAGCACTATTAGAGGTAATGGAGAGTGGTAAATGGGATACTATTAAAAAGAGCTACTCTATAAAATAGATATTAATTATACTATTTATAAATATGTTACTACTTTTTTTAATTTTATATTGATTCCATCTGAGAAATTGGCCATTAGAGTGTTTCAAGCAGTTACACAAAAGATTTTAAGTTACTAAAAAACTCACGCTAAATAGAAGTTATAATAAAATATCTGTTAATATGAGACACTTTAGAGTACTATAGTTATGTACTTAAATTTTATTAAGGGGTAAATATGACACATATAGTTACCGAGCATCCCTATTTAGGGGCGTTTGTTCTATTTGTTTTAACAGCTGTTGCATTTCCTGCTACACTGTTTTTAGCAAGATTTGTAAGTAGAAAACTTGCAAAATTAGATACAGAGAAGCTTAAGCTCTCGATATACGAGTGTGGACCAGAGCCAGATCGTCAGCCGAATACAATTTCTGTTCAGTTTTACCTAATAGCGTTACTATTTATTTTATTTGATGTAGAGATAGTATTTATGTTCCCATGGGCACTTGATTTCAAGCCTCTTGGAATGTTTGGATTAATTGAGATGATTATGTTTATTGTTTTATTGGCAATAGGTTTTGTATATGCATGGAGAAAAGGAGCATTAGAATGGCACAGCATCAAGTAAATTATGCAAGTAGTGCTGGTTTACCAGTAGCTTTAACAACTGCGGATAATCTTATTAACTGGGGGCGTAGTAACTCACTTTGGCCTTTAACATATGGTTTAGCATGTTGTGCTATCGAGATGATGGCATCTGGAGCTAGTAGATTTGACTTTGATAGAATGGGTGTAATTTTTAGAGCGAGCCCAAGACAGGCAGATGTTATGATACTAGCTGGAACATTAACAAAAAAACACGCAGAGTTTACAAGAAGACTATACGATCAGATGGCAGAGCCAAAATGGGTTATTAGTATGGGAAGTTGTGCAAACACTGGTGGTATGTTTAATACATATGCGATTGTTCAAGGTGTTGATAGAATTGTTCCTGTTGATATTTATCTTCCAGGGTGTGCCCCACGCCCAGAGACTTTGCAGTATGCTATGATGATGCTACAAAAGAAGATTAGAAGAGAGTCTGCAAATATGAATAAAAACAAAAAGCAAAGGTTCATATAATGAGAAAGTATACCCCAAAAGATAGTGTTCAGAAAAAAGCTAAATATACAGATAGATTCTGGGTTGCTCCTAAAGTTCCACATAATTCTATAGAAGAAGGTAGCTTTTTTGAGAGTGTAGTTAGTGCACTAAATGAGAGTAATATTAATATTTTAGATAGCTATGTAGAGCTAGGACAGCTAGTTATTAAAGTTAATCCACAAGATAATATTGATGCTTTAAGAGTTATGAAAGAGAAGTGCTGTTTTAAGATGTGTAGCGAACTTAGTGCTGTAGATTACTTAGCAAAAGATGGTGAGTTTGAGATATTTTATCAGCTACTAAATTTAGACGAAGCTCTAAGAGCTCGTATTGTTACTCGTATAAAGGGTGACCAAGCTATAGAGAGTGTTCATCCGTTATATAAGATGGCAAATTTTGCAGAGCGTGAAATGTTTGATATGTTTGGAATTTATGTAAATAACCATCCGTATCTAAAGAGAATTATTATGCCAGACGACTGGGAAGGGCATCCACTTTTAAAGACATATCCACTACAAGGTGACGAAGCAGCTAGCTGGTACGAGGTAGATAAGATATTTGGAAAAGAGTATCGTGATGTAATTGGACCAGAAATTAGAGATAGCGCAAGAGTAGATAGATACGATACTCAAAGATTTGCAAGAGTTGGTAAAGAGGTTCCATTTGGTGCTGATCCTGAGCTTGTTGATAAAACAGAGACTCCAATCGAGGATAGATACTCTAAGACATTCTTAACAGATTATACAACTGGCTCTACAGAGCTAGAGAATAGAAAATAGGAGAGGGTAGATGCAACAGCCAAATAAATTACAACCATTCTTTGAAAATTTAAATTTTGAGAGAAAAGATAATACAATGGTTATTAACTTTGGTCCACAGCACCCATCGGCGCACGGACAGTTAAGATTAGTACTAGAGCTTCAGGGTGAACAAGTTGTTAAAGCTTACCCTGATATTGGATATCTACACCGTGGTGTAGAGAAGATGGGTGAGAATATGATATATAACGAGTTCTTGCCAACTACAGACAGACTTGATTACATCGCTTCTACATCTAATAACTATGCTTTTGCTTTAGCAGTAGAAAGACTAATTGGTATAGAAGATAAAGTGCCAAGACGCGCTAAGGTTATTAGAACAATGCTTCTAGAGATAAATAGAGTTATTTCACATCTATTCTTTATAGCTACACATGCGCTTGATGTTGGTGCTATGAGTATTTTCCTTTATGCATTTAGAGAGCGTGAGTTTGCAATGGACTTGATGGAAGACTACTGTGGTGCAAGATTAACTCATGCAGCGGTTAGAATTGGTGGTGTACCACTAGATTTACCAGCTAATTGGATATCTGATTTAAGTTCATTCTTAAATAAGCTGCAAGAGCAAATTAAGGTTTACGAAGATCTACTTACAGAGAATAGAATTTGGAAAATGCGTCTTGAAGATGTAGGTGTAGTAGAGCCAGAAGATGCACTTAGCTGGGGTTGTACAGGACCAATGTTAAGAGGTAGTGGAATTGCTTACGATATTAGAAAAGAGGAGCCTTACGAGTTATATAGTGAGCTTGACTTTGATATCCCAGTAAGTGACAGAAACGATAGCTATGGTAGATATAGACTATACATGGAAGAGATGAAAGAGTCTATAAAGATTTTAAGACAACTTATATCTATGTATCCTAAAACTGAGCAAAAACTTATGGCTCATGCACCACAATATATATCGGCTCCTAAAGAGGAGATTATGACACAAAACTATGCACTAATGCAACACTTTGTTCTAGTAACTCAGGGTATGAGACCACCAAAAGGGACAGTTTATGCACCTACTGAGTCACCAAAAGGTGAGCTTGGATTCTATATTGTTTCAGAGGGTGAACCGTATGCTTATAGGCTAAAGGTTAGGGCACCAAGTTTCTTCCATACAGGGTTATTGCAAGACCTACTAGTAGGCACATATATAGCAGATGTTGTTACAATTATTGGTAGTACAAATATCGTATTTGGAGAGGTTGACCGTTAGGTCGCCTATTATAAGGAGAGCAGAATGAAAAGATATGATTTAAGACATTTGCACGATAACTTTTACGATAGAATGTTGGAGTTGGTAGATAAAGATTTAAAGAGTGATGAGGTAGGAATTTTCCTATTTGAAGTTGGTGATTTTTCGCCAGTTCAAAAGAGTGCAGATATAATAAAAGAGGCAGGACATGAACTGCTTAACTCTTTAAAGTTCAGTGAAGTTGATTGGACGATAGTGGTTAGAAAAAAGGTTAAGTAGTGTCTGCAATTATTTTTTCGACTTGGAGAGGTGAGCTAATTGATAATCGCTCCAAGCCAGAAGATGAGTGGGAGCAGAGCTCCTTTAAACTGCCATTAGAGTATGATAGTCAAACATCAAGCCGTGCATTTATTGGTTGGGATGGTGTATCTATTTTTGATAAAAATATAGATGCAGTAAAATTAGCAATGGAGTATGCAGCGCAGTATCAAGAGTACAGTGAAGCTTGTGGTAGATGTGCACCTGGTCGCTGGGGCGGTAGAATACTTTATGATTTGCTTGATAAGATTGCTAGAGGCGAGGGTAGTTTTGACGATATTGAACACTTAAGAGATATCAGCAAAACTATGATGCAAACTAGTAAGTGTGAAATTGGAAGAACTGTTCCTAAACCAATTTTAGATTTAATGGATTACTATAAAGAGCAGTTTGATAAGTGTATTCTAGAGCAGACTAAATCGCACGAGTATGACGAAGAGAGAAAATATATAGCTAAAATTACTGCCCCATGTATGGATATGTGTCCATCTGGTGTTGATATTCCTTCGTATATTGAGGGTGTTAGAGATATGGAGTTTACAGACTCTTTAGTTGCTACAAGAGAGACAATGCCACTAGCGCACACTTGTGGTAGAGTCTGTCCACACCCGTGCGAAGATGCTTGTAGGCGTGCAAATTTAGATGAGCCAATATCTATTATGGAGCTTAAGCGTTTGGGCGCAGACTATGAGACAGACCATAATTTAGAGTGGTTTCACCCAAGAGAGCCAAAAGAGCCAAGAGATGATGGTAAAAAAGTTGCAATTATTGGTGCAGGACCAGCTGGGCTTACTGCTGCATACTATCTTGGATTAGAGGGGATTGCCGTAGATATTTTTGAAGAGCTTCCTGTACTTGGTGGCGAGGTAGCAGTTGGTGTACCAGAGTATAGAATGCCAATTGATAAATATAACAAAGATATTGAGCTTGTAACATCACTTCCTAGTGTAAATGTATATACAAATCATCGTGTAGATGCCAATAGACTAAAAGAGATTCATGCCGAATATGATGCTACTTTACTTGCATTTGGTGCAAGATTGTCTAAAGCAGTTAGAGCTAAAAACGAGAGAGATGATATAGAGGGCTACTGGGGTGCTATTGCAATGCTAGATAAAGTTAACCTTTGGCATAAATATAAGATTGGAAGTCCAGCTAGCAATGAGTTAAAAGACAAGACTGTTGTTTGTGTTGGTGGTGGATTTACCTCTATGGATGTTGTTAGATGTTCTATTAGAGAGGGTGCTAAAAAAGTAATTATGCTTTATCGTAGAGATGAGAAGACAATTATTAGAAACACAACTTACGAAGAGTATCACGAAGCTGTAGAAGAGGGTGTAGAGTTTATATTCCATTCTGCTGTAGAAGAGATTATTGATGAAGATAATAAGCTTACTAAGCTTAAGGTAAATCGTTTTGAGTTAGTACCTGACCCTAATGGTGGTAGAGCTCAGCTTGTTAAGATTGAGGGTGGAGATTTTGAAATAGAGTGTGATTATTTAATTCCTGCTGTTTCACAAGCACTTGATTTACAAATTTTACCAGAAGAGTGGAATATAGAGATGACTAGCTGGAACTCTATAATGACAAATGGAAAAGACTATATGAGTAGTAA
>CAZFCZ010000002.1:0-10365 GCA_964517485.1 uncultured Nitratifractor sp.
TACGCCATTTATAATACTTGGTTCTATTTTTATCATCCATGGATAGTTGGCATAGTTAGGTTTGTAGTTGGTTATAGGAACTATAGTTTTAAGAGGTAGTTTACCTATGGTATTGTGGCTTATTACAATAGCTGGGCGAAGTTTGGCAATTTCGTTTCCTACTTTTGGAAAAAATTCTACTAGCCATACATCTCCTTGACTAATACTCATAAATATCCCCACTACTAGAGCCTAATTCTTTTGCATTCTCTAAATACTCTTTATCTTTAAGTGCAAGCTCTATTCCTTTTTGCCATTTTTCAAGCTCTTTTTGTTTTATATAGTTTGCTATTGCTTCGTTATAAATAGTAGATAGAGAAACATTAAGCTCATCTTTTAAGGCTACAACCTTCTTTTTTAAATCTATCGAAATATTAAAAGTTACTTTTTCGGTAGATGAACCATATAAATTAGCCATACTATTTTCCTTATATTTTTACAATATTATAGCATGGTTATAAGTCTGTGTCAATATTTTTTATTTATATTTTTAGAATTTCTTTGTTTATAATATACCTTATAATTCTCAATTTATTGAACCTTTAATGGTTGAAGATATTGAAAAAGTAAGAAAAAGATTAAAAGATATATGATAATAAATTTACTTTAATATAAATAGTTGCAATTTTATATCAATATTTTTATTGGTAATATTATAGATGTCTATTTGTGCGATTATATCTGGTTATTCCCAAGCTAGAAGCTTGAAAATAAATAAAGTATAAATATGATTTTTATTTAATTAAGTAAGATTCGAAGTTTATGTCTTATTTAGTGCAGTTTTAGTAGAGACTCTCTTTTTCCATTTATTCTAGCTGTTTTGGCAAGATCTTGAATAGTGGCATTCTTACCTAAATATTGAGAGCCTCTTTTGTGGTGTTTGTATATTATGCACTGCAATCGTTTGGTAGGGTGTCTATGTGAGTTATATAGTATTTGTTATCTATTTTTTTAATATAGACAATAATATCTAGCTGGGTATTTACTAAGATATAGTTATTTGTGCTTAAAAAATTAACACTCTCTTTTTGGGCTTTTGAGTAGGTAGTAATATTGTTCTCTTCTATAAAAGAGATAATATCTTTTATATGAGAGTAGGGTTTATTGTATGTTATAAAAATACCTTCTTTGTTCCATTTTTCGTATTTGCAAGAGAAGTTTGTACTTTGCCAATATATTTTTAGTTTACTTTTTTTGTTAAAGTTAATAAATCTTAAAATATAACTATCTATCTCTTTATATTTTGTAAATTGATCTAGTGTACCCATTCTGTGAAGTATATAGAAGCCATATTTTGGGTGAATGTAGTTTTTATTTAGAGTAGCAGTATCTTTTTTGTAGAGTAGGTTAAATATTTTTGTTGCAACTGCTTGTATCTCTTTTTTATCGTTAAATTTTGGGTTACTTATTGCTAAATTTATTGTAATTAATAGTAGTATTAGTATCTTATTCATTTTGGCTCCTTTTGTTTATGGTAACATAATTATGTGTTAAACAATTAGCCTATTTTGGTTGCAGTTAAAAATAGATACTCTCTGCCTGTTATTGTTACTCTAAACTTTTTTTGTTGTAGATACTTTTTTGCAAAAATAATGTCGTTAAATAGTAGGCTCATTTCGCTATATGGGTAGTTTGGTGCTTTTGCTCCGTAGATTAGTTGGTTATCTATCCAGCGACTATTTGGAAAGCCTAGAATTAGTGCGCCATCGCTACTTAGGTGCTCTTGTACAAGTTGCATTAAAAATGGTTTGTAGTTAATAGATGGGCTCTGTAGGGTGCCTATGCTTATTATTAGATTTGCTCTATTTAGTTTTAACTCTTTTAGTCTATTAATATCGGCTACATAAAAATTTGCATTTGGCTGTGGCATATTGGCTTTTGCTGTGGCTATTGCAGTTGCACAGTGGTCGATTCCGCTAAATGTAATAGAGTTAAATTGCTTAGTACTTAGTAGCTCTTTTATTAGTAAAAATTCGTCGCCTTTATTTATGCCAAGGTTTAGTATATGCTCTCTTGTTTCTACTTTTACAGCTTTTAGGGCTCTTTTGTATGCTAAAAGAAATGTTGGGTATTGCATTTTATCTATGCTAAAAAATTTTGAGTCTACTCCATACTTCTCTTTTGGGTTAGTAACTTTATCGGTATGAAAAGAGTTAGATACATTTAGTTTTTTAAAAGTTATTAAAATACTCTCTTGGTCTATTACTTTTGGTATTTGCATAGTGCATAGGTGTAGCTCTGCTAGGGCTACCCACTCTTTTAGTGCAATTGCTTTAGGGTTGCAGTCTGGGTTTTTGGTAACAAAGCTAATTTGACTCTTTTTACTGAGCTCTTGGGTTAAAATTGTCTCTATTTCTAATAGTGTTAGGTTACATATGTTAATCATATTGCTATTTTACTATAATTTAAAGAGTAATTAAGCATATTTCTTGTAAAATCGCACAACTTTTTCTAAGAATATTAGAACAGAAAATAAAAATAAAGGCAATGCAATGGCTAGAAGATGTCAAGTGACTGGTAAGGGTCCATTAGTAGGAAACAATGTATCACACGCACACAACAAAACTAAAAAGCGCCAGCTTCCAAACTTAAGAACTGTAAGAGTTACTTTAGAAGATGGTACAACAAAAAAGATTAAAGTTGCAGCTTCAACTTTAAGAACAATGAGAAAAAAGGCAGCACAAGCTTAATTGCTGCTTCTCGTTAATATTTATAAAACTTCATTTAATTTTTAATTTTAATCTACACTTTAATAGTAACAACTCTGCCACTTTTATTGGTTATAATCTTTTTATGCGCATAATTTATTAAAGGATTTAACATGAGAGGTTTATTTAAAGGTATGTTTGTACTGTTTTTTTTAACCATTGGTGCATTTGCATATAATTTTAATGGTGTTTGGAAAAATAGTGGTGGTAATAGAGGTGTAGCGAAGATTGTTGTTAAGAGTAGTGGGCTAATGAAGGCATACGGATATTGCGTGCCATCTGCATGCGATTGGGGAAATAGAAGATATACTAGAGTAAAAAGTGGTCTGTTAGCTTCTTGGCGACAAAGTGGAATAGGGCATAAGGTTATATTAATAGAGCCAATAAATGCAAATAAAATAAAAGCAACTGTTAAGTACTTATATTGCGATGGCAGAGCAGATAAAACAAGAGTCGATTACTTTAAAAGAGTAAGAGTATCGGCAGTTGTTGATTTGAGAGATAGATTTAGAGGTAATTGGGTAAGATCGAACCCAAATTCTAGAGCTTTAACTAAGGGTAAAATATTTAAGCGAGGCTCTGGTATTTATGTGCACTTATGGGGAAGTTGCTATCCGCAAGATTGCGACTGGGGTAGTATACCAGCAAGAGTTAGTGGCAATAAACTAAAGCTAGTTTGGGAGAAAGGTTTTGTTAGAAGAGTTATGACTATTAAGGGCTTAAACTATGCTAATGGAAGGTTTAATAAACTTAGAATTAAAACTATTAATTACTATAACGATAGCAGAGGGGTAAGAACTAGAGTTGAGTATATGCGAAGAGCATATTAAACTATTTTTTTAGCAATAGAATGTATAATTAGCTAAAAAAGGGTTTTAATGTTTGAGATTTTATCGCTAAAGGGTGGTATAGACAATGTTGCAGGATTTTACACAAGTGCTTTAAATTGTGGTTTACGCCCAGATACACAGCAAGGAGATTTAGGATTTATTAGAAGCAAAACGCTATGTAATATCTCTGCTGTGTTTACAAAAAACAAGTTTTGTGCCGCGCCTATTAAGCATGCGCTAAAGTATGGTAAGAGCTTTGAGGGTAACTTTATTTTAGTTAATGCAAAAAATGCAAATGCAATGACTGGAGCTAAAGGGATAGAAGATATAGAAGATATCTTAAGCACTATTCCTAGTGAAGTTGAGGCTATTAATCCTGTTATGAGCTCTACTGGTGTTATTGGGTATCGTTTGCCAAAAGAGAAAATAATTAGTGGTATAAAGAGCCTAGATTATAGTGCTAAAGACTCTAACAAGCTAGCAAATGCAATATTAACTACAGACTCTTTTAAAAAAGAGATATCTTTTAGAGTTACTCTAAAAAGTGGTGATAGCTTTAATATTGCAGCTGTAGCAAAGGGTGCGGGTATGATAAATCCAGCAATGGCAACTATGCTTTGCTTTATAGCTACAGATGCAAAAGTTCCAAAAGAGGATATGAGTGAAATACTAAGCGAAGCGGTAGATGAGTCGTTTAATACAATTAGTGTAGATGGAGATACATCTACAAATGATAGCGTATTTTTAATGGCAAATGGCGAGAGTGGAGCATACGATAAAGAGGCATTTAGTGTTGCCCTAAAGCGTATAGCATTTGAGCTAGCTATGATGATATTAAAAGATGGAGAGGGTGCAAACAAAGTTGTAGCATTTGAGGTTGTTGGTGCAAAAGATAGCCAAGATGCAAAAGTTGCAGCAACTGCACTTTCGAACTCTTTACTTGTTAAGACAGCACTTTTTGGTGAAGATCCAAATTGGGGGAGAATTGCCTCTACAATTGGTGCTAGCAATATAGAGTGTAGCGAAGAGACTTTAGAGATTTTTTATGATGATTTACTAGTCTATTCAAAAGATAAGCCAGAGTTAGATGCTACTAGCGAAGAGAAGGCTTATAAAATAATGAAACAAGATAGCTTTAAAATTAAGTGTAATATTGGCATTGGCGATGCAGAGTATACATCTTATGGATGTGATTTAAGTTACGAGTATGTTAAAATTAATGCAGAGTATAGAACTTAAACAGATTGTAAATAGAAAAAATGCTATACTTAAAAATATATTATATAAAAAGGATTAAATATGTTACACGAATATAGAGAAGAGATTAGCGAGCTAAAGGTAAGCAATGCACACTTTGCTAAAATTTTTGAAAAGCATAACGAATTAGATCAAAAAGCCAAAGATGCAGACGAAGGTAGATTGCACCTAAATGATAGCGAACTAGAAGAGATTAAAAAAGAGAAGTTAAAACTAAAAGATGAGGCACTTCATCTTATACTAGAGTATAAAAAGAGCAAAGAGGCGTAGTGGCCTCTTTTGTATTATATTTGAAAATAGGTTAATACTCTAAAGATAAGAAGATTCATAATACCTGCTGCAAATCCTGCTAATAAGTCGTCTCCAACTACACCCAAACCACCTTTTACTTTAGCATCTATATAGCCAATTGTTGATGGTTTCCAGATATCAAATACTCTAAAACTAATAAAACTTAAAGTTGCTGCAACATATATTGCATACTGGTTTTGCCAAAGAGTTAGCCCACCAAATGTTATTGCCATTGTAAACCATACTCCAACAGTTTCGTCTATTACTATAGATTTATCATCGTGTATGCCACCATCTTTTTCGTATTTGTTAATTTCGATAATAGATATTATAGATAAAACAATTACAAGTGTAGTTAGGCTACTTGCGCCAAGGTAGTATATAACTAAAAAGCCAAACGGCATAGATGCGGCTGTTCCTACTGTACCTGGTGCAACTGGCGATAGTCCGCTACCAAAAAATGTTAAGAGTAGTTTTCTTGTATTCATATTTTTGCCTTTATGTTAATGAGCTAGTTTGATATAGCTCTATTAGTTTAATATAGAAATCTTTTTCGTCTCTTTTCTCTAAGAGTCCACTATTTGGAAAGATCATATCGTATGTCTCTTGAAGGTTTTTTACCCTATTTGGGTACAAAGAGGACATTATATGAGAAGATATCTCTTTTCTAACCAAAATTGGAGGTGGTAGTATACCACTTTTAATAAGTTCCATAAGTGGTTGGTAGTGGTAGTGTGTATGGTGGTGCTGACCATGTGGACAGGTGTTGGTATTTACTAAAGTTTTACACATATCACAATATACATACTCATCTAGAAGTGTAATATTTATACCGATATTTTTTATGGTATCAAAAATTGTATCGATTTGATTTTTGCTATTGTATATCATACCTAAAGCTCTGTGGTTACGACCTACAATAAGTCTTGTACAACCATAATTTTTAGCTACAGTTGCATCTAGAACTAATTCGTTAGAGCCTGCAAAAATATAGCTATTTTCAAAAGGTATAATTAAAACTCTATTGCTTGGCAGAAAGTTATCTACAAAAATCTCTAGTGACTCTTTTCTTATTTTGTAGTCTAACCCCTCTTCTGTAAATGGCTTAATTAAAAAAATTACAAGTAAATCTGTATTGTCTAAAGATTGTCTAACAACTCTTTCGTGTGCACGATTTAGGGGGTTAGCACCAAGCATAATTGCCGATACCCTTTTGGCATTAGTTTGGAGTATTTTCTTTTTAACAAGCTCTATAGAGTCTTGTACCTGAGGGTACTCTACTTTATACTCACCACTTACTGCCCACTCGCCTAGTCTATTAAGTGCTCTTTGGGCTGCTGGGTTCTCTTTGTCTGTGGTGGCATATATATTTTGTACTCTTTGTTTTGGATCTATTTTAAATATCTCGTCTACTATCAATTCGCCTACTTTTATTTCATCGCAAATTAGAGTTATTTTTTGATTTTTTTTAAATTGTTGAATGTGTTGTTCGTTTACTTTGCCCTTAGGTGCAAGTATAAACGAAAAAGGCATTGGTAAGCCTTTATATTGTTTTGTTGTATCTACCTCTTGTGCTTCTTTAGAACCCATTAAGCCAGTAACAGGTGCTAATAGACCCTCTTGTACTATAGCTAGCGAAGAGAGTGCCTCTTTATCTATAAATAGAGTATCACTTCTTTTTGAAAAGCTCAAATTTTCTCCTCTTTTCCCAGAGACTCTTTCTTGAGATTCCTAACTTTTTACTAAGCTCAGTATCTGGGTATTGGTATTGGAACTTCTTAATAATATACTGAACATACTCATTTATTGTTAAAATATTGCTCTGATCGTACATTTTATTGTTAGAGTTGAGTGTAATCTTCTCATATGGAGTCTCTACAGATGCATCAAGAGATGAAAGTATAAAAGTTTTTCCTTCTAAAAGTTCGTAAAGTCTCTCTCTGTCCTCTTTTTTTAATTTATCTACTCTAGATACATATGCAATTTGCTTATCGTCTATTGAGCGTACTTTAGATTTCCAAGCATCTTTTTGTAAATTTATAAACTTTAACTGCTTTTTGTACTTATTTGCAACATCTAGTGCAATTTTATCGGCAACTCTTTGGTAGTTTGTGTATATTGTAACTGGTAGTTCAAAACTATTAACATTGCAATCTACTTCGATGTCATCTGTAATGCTCTCTAGTAGTTCTTTGTAGAAGCTATTCTCTTCTTGATAAGTTTTGTGTCTGTAGTAGTGCTCGATTTTTCTAATTAGCTCTTCTATAATAAATGGTTTTACAATGTAGTCTTTTGCACCCATCTCTAGAGGTTTTACAACAGTATCGTTATTTATGTAGTTAACCATTAATATAATAACTTTATCTTTAAATTTCTCTATTAATTTTAAAGGGTCTTGCCCTGGTATTGTAGTTGATAGTAGGTAGATATCTCCTGTGCTATTCATTGCATCTGTAATAGAGCCAAAAATCTCTGTTTCGAAATTTTTATTTGCTAATTTAGATGCCATACTTTGTGCTAAGTATAGTTCGTTCTCTACAATATTTATCTTCATTCTAATCCCCATTGGTAGTAATTTATTGTTGCAGTAGCGTATACTATAACGCCCTCTGCTCTTCCTATTGAACCTAGTTTTTCAGCTGTAGTAGCTTTTATATTTAGGCGACTCTCTTGTATATCTAAAATAGATGCTAATTTTTTGCTCATTTGCTCTTTGTATGGCGAAATTTTTGGTGTTTGTGCAACAATTGTAAGGTCGCAATTTGTAATTTCGTACCCAACACCTTTAACTAGCTTTACGACACTTCTTAAAAGTTCTTGGCTATTTGCTCCTAAATATTGGCTATCGGTATCTGGAAATAGCTCTCCAATATCTCCTAAAGCGCTAGCACCAAGTAGTGCATCGATAAGTGCGTGTATTGCAACATCGCCATCGCTGTGCGCTTTAAAGCCAAATTTAGAGTCTATCTCTACCCCACAAAGAACCATTTGTTTATTATCTTCGAATGGATGAATATCTACTCCAAAGCCAGTTTTGGGCTCGCTTGCTGGTGCTTTTAGGCACTTAAGTAGATTTAAGTCTTCTTTGTAAGTAAGTTTTTGCGCACTTACTGAGCCCTCTATAAATATAACATCTTTATTTGCGTTAAAAAATAGCGAGCTTTCGTCTGTAAAATTGCTATTTGTAAGAAGTAGCTCTTTTAGAGTTTTTGCACAACTTAGCTGAGGTGTTTGTACTCTTAGTAGTTTTTCTCTATCTATTGGCTTGCCATCAAAATATGTTGTATCGCTAACCTTTAGTGCTGGTACAACACAAGTGTTAACACTAGCTTTAGCGCATAAGTTGCTAACTAAATCTTTATTAATGCAACATCTTGCAACATCGTTAACTAAAACAAACTCAGATGTAACCTCTTTTAGTGCATTTGTTAAAGAGTCTTGTCTGGTAGCTCCGCCTTGTACAAATGTAAAGTTGTCGAATTTGCGCATTAGCTTAAGCTCGCTTGCATTAGCAACAACTATAATTTGAGCAAAATTGTAATACCCTTTTAATCTATTTGCTACAAATTGCCACAATGGTTCTTTATCTTGATATAGCCACTGTTTCTTTGTAGGTAGCCCAAAACGAGTTGAGTTACCAGACGCAAGTAGAATTAGCGAGATGTTTCTCATTAAACTCCCTATTTATGTTGTAAAATATATTGGAATTTTAGCCAACTTTTCTTAAAAGTGTAACTTTTTTTAACACTTAGTGTAAAAAAAGGTAACAATTTAATATGAGTAATAATAGGATAATTTTTGTCCTATTTCTTACGAATTTAAAATTGATTTAAGATTTCATTGGTATAACTTAGAATAAATTAGTTAAGATATTAAACTTAAAAAGATAAGAGGATATATTTATGAGAGCACAATGGCTAAAACAAAGAGAGTCAGATAAAGTTAGAACTCAGATGTATTATGCAAAGCAGGGTATTGTTACACCGGAGATGGAGTATGTTGCTAAAAAAGAGAACATAGATGCAGAGTTTTTAAGAAAAGAGATAGCAAGGGGAAGATGTATTATTCCTGCAAATGTAAACCACCCACACTTAGAGCCAATGGCTATTGGTATGGCAGTTAGTTGTAAAATTAATGCAAATATTGGCTCAAGTGCACTAGCAAGCGATGTTAGTGGCGAGATAGAGAAGGTAGATGTTTGTTTAAAGTATGGCGCAGATACTATTATGGATTTAAGTACAGGTGGCGATTTAGACAAAATTAGAGAGGCTGTAGTTAAGCACTCTAGCGTGCCTATTGGAACAGTGCCGATGTATCAGATACTACACGATATTAACGATAAAATAGAAGACCTATCTATTGATATGATGCTTCAAACACTAGAGAAACAAGCAAAGCAGGGTGTTAGTTACTTTACAATTCATGCTGGCTTTTTGCTTCGTTTTATGCCACATGTTGCAAAAAGAAAGATGGGAATAGTAAGTCGCGGTGGCTCTTTAATGGCTGCTTGGATGATGCACCATCACAAAGAGAACCCTTTTTATGATGCTTACGATGCAATATTAGATATTTGTAGAAAGTACGATGTTGCTCTTTCGCTTGGTGATAGTTTGCGCCCAGGGTGTCTTGCAGATGCAAGCGACGAGGCGCAATTAAGCGAGCTTAAGATTTTAGGAGAGCTAACTCTAAAAGCTTGGGAGAAAGATGTACAAGTAATGATAGAGGGTCCTGGGCATGTGCCACTAAATCAGATTGAGCGCAATATGAAGCTAGAGCGCGAATATTGCCATGAAGCACCGTTTTATATTTTAGGACCGCTTGTTACTGATATTGCAGCAGGATACGACCATATAAGTAGTGCAATTGGTGCAGCAGTTGGTGGTTGGCATGGTGCTAGTATGCTATGTTATGTTACACCAAAAGAGCACTTAGGTTTACCAAACTCTGCTGATGTTAGAGAGGGAATTATTGCATATAAAATTGCAGCTCACTCTGCAGATATTGCGCGTGGTCGCCCAAATGCTAGAGATGTAGATGATTTAATGAGTGATGCTAGATACAACTTTGATTGGAACAAGCAGTTTGAGCTAGCTCTTGATCCAGATCGCGCAAGAGAGTATCACGATGAGACCTTGCCTCAAGATGTATTTAAAGAGGCGGAGTTTTGCTCTATGTGTGGACCAAAGTTTTGCTCATATAAGATAACGCAAAATATTATGGATATGCACGGCGAAGAGATG
>CAZFCZ010000003.1:0-4001 GCA_964517485.1 uncultured Nitratifractor sp.
TTGACGATGCAATCTACTTAGATACCAAAGAGAACACACTATATGTTGCCATTGCAGATGTTAGCTACTATGTAGAGTACTTTAGCCCAATAGATAAAGAGGCAATAAAAAGGGGCTTTACAACCTATTTACCGCATAAGTCGTTTCCAATGTTGCCAAGAGAGCTTAGCGAGAACATATGTTCACTTAAATCTGGTGTAGATAGGCTTGCTTTTGTATCTAAAATTAAGTTAAACGAAAATAACGAACCAATAAAAGAGGAGTTCTTCGAAGCAGTTATACACTCTAAAAGGCGCTTTAATTACGACCAGATAGATAGCTTTATAGATGGCAATTTTGCCAACCCAACCGAAGTAGAAAGCAGAATTTTTAAGTGGCTAAGCGTACTATATAAAATAACAAGAGAGCTAAAGGCAAAGCGCCTAAAGGTTGGTTACGACTTTAGAAGCGAAGAGATAAAACTAACTCTAAACAGTAGCCATTTACTAAAAGAGACAATTATAGAAACAGGCACGCCATCGCACTCTCTTATCGAAGAGTGTATGCTTTTAGCAAACCAAGCCTCGGCAAAAAGATTTAGTGGCGAGGGCGATTCTATATTTAGAATACACGACGCACCAAAAGAGCAAAAAATAGTACAATTAGTTGCCAACTTAGCAGCAATTGGCATTTTTGTAGAGCCAAGCGAAGAGGTAAAAGATACCATTAGCGACATTCAAAAAGAGGCAAAGAAACTAGACCTAGAGGCCGAAGTAGATGAGCTTATAATTAAGTCTTTAAAGCAGGCAAGTTACAGCGCCTACAATATTGGCCACTTTGGGCTAGGCTTTACGCACTATAGCCACTTTACATCGCCAATTAGAAGGTACAGCGACCTAATACTACACCGCTTAATTAAAGCGCAACTAAGAGACGACAAAAAAGAGCTAGAGTACCTACTAAGAAACATAGAACCACTAAGCTCTCGTGTAAGCGAGTTAGAGCGCGAAGCAACAAAGTGCGAATGGGACTTTAGAGATAGAAAATTCGCAAGATGGGCAAGCGAAAATATAAACAATACTTTCGATGCAGAAATTATAGAGATAGACATAGAAGATACAAATAAAGGGGCTAAAGCAAAGCTACTAAATGGCGCAAGAGGTGCAATAGTAGATTTAAAAAGCTATAACTCAAATCTTTTTGATAAAATAACTATTAAAATTACAGAAGCAACAATAGATAAACCAACTATTATAGCAACAGAGCATAAGGAGTAGCATTGTACAAGCAAGAGTTCGAAAAGTTACTGCAAAATTCGCTTCCGTCTGTTGTACTTTTATATGGCGAAAATCACTTTTTTTTAGACTATTACAGCAAACTATATAAAGAGAGATTAAACGCTAAAGAGGAGCTTCTAGAGCACTTTTTCGACGACTACAACTTTGAACAAGCAAAAGCATACCTTTCGCAAGGCTCGTTATTTGGTGGCACTAATTTATATATTTTACGAAGCAACAAAAAGCCCAATAAAAAAGAGCTAGAGGCAATAATACAAAGTTGCTCTAAAAATCCAGATAACTACTTTTTATACCTTTACGAAGGTAGCAGCAGCGATGCAAAAAGTTTAACTACAACTTTCTCTAAAAAAAATGGGGCTATAGCGGTTAGATTTTTCGAAGCAAATATGAGAGAAGCAATAGACTTTGGCAACAAAATTGCAAGAGAGTTAAACTTAAACATAACTCCATATGCGCTAAATTACCTAATAACTACGCTAAATTTAAACTTAGCACTAATAGCCAAAGAGCTAGAGAAGTTGGCAATCTTACAGACACCTATCGAGATATCGCATATAGACTCTTTAGTTTACTCTACAGCGCCACTTGGGGTAGAGAAAATGATAATATCTCTATTTAAAAAAGAAGAGACCACAAAAACAATAAATATGCTAATAGAACTAGGCGAAGATATATACTCTATACTACGCTCTATACAGCGTTTTGTACAACAACTCTTTTTGTTTCATGCTTATATAAAGTTAAATGGTAAGCCAAACTCAAAAGAGATTTTAGGCTACGCTCTACCAAAATGGATAGAAGAAGAAAGAGCATCTTTAGCCGTAAGAATTAAGCCTGCAAAACTGCTAAAAATCTACCAAGAGCTACTAGAGTTAGAGCTAAATTTAAAGCAAACTAGCGGAAACAAAGAGGCTATCTTTTTTGGTGCAATTGCTAAATTAAGGGCAATAATTTAATATTTTTAAACAAATATTACAATATGTTACATATAACCACCTGATTATAAGCTTTAAAGAGTATAATTTTGGTGCAAAAATTCTTTCTCGCAAGTTTATAACAAGCGGGATAAAAGCCAAAAGAAGGAAAAAAATGAATTGTTACGAAACATTAGTAATCATTAAGCCAACGCTTACTGAAGAAGAGATCGCAAAACAAGTTGAACTTGTTCAGCAAAGTATTACAGAGCAAAACGGAGAACTAGTTACTCTAAATAATATGGGTATGCGTAAATTAGCATACGAAATCGAAAAAAATGCGCGTGGATTCTACGCTGTAATCTACCATAAGTCACCTGCTTCTGCTATTGACGAAATTGAAAGAAAATTAAGATACAACGAAGATGTTTTAAGATTCTTTACTGTTAAATATAGCAACAAAAAAGAGGTAGCAGAGTTTGATAGACAAGTTGCGGCTTGTAACAAAAAAGAGGAAACTCCAGCTAAAGAAGAGGCTTCTAGCGAAGCATAATTAAAAAGGACTCCCAATGTATAACAAGGTAATTTTGGTTGGTAATCTAACAAGAGATGTAGAAATAAGATACACACAAAGCGGTAGTGCACTAGCTAAAGTTGGTATTGCTACAAGTCGCAAGTTTAAAGTAAACGGCGAGCAGAGAGAAGAGGTAATGTTTATAGACTTAACATTCTTCGGAAGAACTGCAGAAGTAGCTAGCCAGTACCTTAAAAAAGGGAGCAAAGTTTTAGTTGAAGGTAGACTAATATTAGAGCAGTGGGTTGCTCAAGATGGTAGTAAAAGAAGCAGACATTCTGTTACTGTAGAGAGTATGCAAATGCTAGATACAAGAGCCGATGCACAACAAAATAACCAATATAGCAATAGCGGTTACAATAGTGCACCAGCTTCGACTCAGCAGCAGGGGTATCAACAAGCACCTGTTACACAACAGCAAGCTCCTACACAACAAAATAGTGCTCCTAGTATGCCACAAGAGCCAACGATCCCAGAGATCGATATAGATGAAGACGAAATACCATTTTAGGAGATAAACAATGGCTGAAAAAAGAAAGTTCAAAAAAAGATTTTGTAGATACTGTCAACAAAAAGTTGATTATATAGATTATAAAGACTTAAACCAATTAAAATTTAGTTTAAGTGAAAGATATAAAATTATGCCTCGTCGTTTAACAGGTAACTGTAAAAGACACCAAGAGATTATATCTGCTGCAATTAAAAGAGCAAGACAAGCTGCATTTATTCCATATGTAGTAGACAGAAAAAGAGTTGTAGCAAATCCTTTCGAATTAATTAAATAATTCAAAACAAGCCACTGGCTTGTTTAACCACTTAATAAGTTACAAATACAACAATTAAATTACCTATAAATTAAATATCCTCTTATTAAAATAAATTTTCTATATTTAAATTTATACTTTAACAAATAGCACTAAAACCTTCTACATTTGCCTTAAAACCATAAAATATCATTAATTATAACCTACACCAACAAGGAAGCCAGCAGTCATTCCTGTGTAAATGGGAATCTAAAATACACGCCACTACAAACTAAACCAATTTAAAATCTACTTAACCAAGCCCTTCAGCCTCACACAGCTATAGATTCCCAATCAAGTTGAGAATGAGAGCTATACTTCAGTATAAAGCAAAAAGCTATTAATTGTTTCTTGCAACCATTCAATACTTTGTACTGCAACTAGATAAACTCGAACAAAAGCTATCGTCAATCCCATGTAAACGGGAATCTAA
>CAZFCZ010000004.1:0-15341 GCA_964517485.1 uncultured Nitratifractor sp.
CCACCCTATTCACTAATCTTCCTTTTTAACATCTTTTGTTAAACCTAAACTATGCATTAAAAATTCACAAATTAGCACTAATCATTTATCAATAGGGTGTTTTGCTAAATTTTTTGAATTACTACCAGTAGTCCTGCAAAATTTATCAAAATCCCTATTGCAAAGCATTAGCACTACTTTGATAAAACTCTAATACATAATTTGGGTTAAAGCTTCTCTTTTTTGCTCTTTAGCATGAGTCTTCTTAGTTTATAGTTGCTTTTATGATATAGAGTAGGGCAAATAGTATTGGCTGATGCACAAGATATATCAAAAGTGCATGTTTGCCCAAAAGGGCAACTTTTGATGTAATAAAATTCTCTTTAATATCTAAAAATCTAAAAAGTTTAAATCCACCAAATGCTACCCCTGCTAAAACAGTAGCAAACCAAGGAATAAAAGGGACTAAATCTTCGGTATGATACTTTGGTAGGTGTAAAATATCTGCTAAATAGTTAAAGAGTGGATGCATACTTATAAAACCGCCAAAATATAATATAGCAATAGCAATAGAGCCAACAAGAGCTAAAAAGGGGTGTTTTATAAAGGCAAGTGCAGCAAGTGATGCTACAAATATAAAGTGAATTACCCCAAAATATACCCATGATTTTGGAAAAATGAAATATGTAACTACTGTAATTAGTGCAGATGCGCCAAAGAGTATTAGAGCTCTTTTTTGCACCTTTTGCCAATTGATACCGTTTTGATTGGCTAAATATAGACTTACCCCTACAATAAAAAGAAACAAATTTACAATAACTAATCTGTAGTTTAAAAAAAATGGATTGCTAGTAATTTGAAAGTTATAAAACTCAAAATATTGCAAATCGTAGCAAAAGTGGAATGAGATCATCATTAAAATTGCAATGCCACGAAGCACATCTATACCAATAACTCTTTTGATTTTAGCACCTTTTTTGCTAGAATTGTATCTAAAAATAGTACAAATTACAAAAGTTGCAAAATATTATGAAAAAGGAGAGTGTATGCAAGAGAGGGCAATATTAGCAGGTGGATGTTTTTGGGGAATGCAAGAGCTAATTCGCAAATTAGATGGTGTTATATCTACTCGTGTTGGTTATAGCGGTGGCGATGTGCCAAATGCAACATATCGCAATCATGGAACACATGCAGAGGTAGTTGAAGTTATATTTAACCCCAATATTTTAAGCTACCAAGAGCTTTTGGAGTTTTTCTTTCAGATACATAACCCAACTACGCCAAATCGCCAAGGCAACGATATTGGAAGCTCTTATCGTTCTGAAATTTTTTATACATCAAAAGAGCAACAAGATATAGCAAACAGATTAATAAAAGAGATGGATGCTAGTGGCATATGGCCAGGCAAAATTGTTACAAAAGTAAGCAAGGCAGGTGCATTTTGGGAGGCTGAGCCAGAGCACCAAGACTACTTGCAACACTATCCAAATGGCTATACTTGCCACTTTATTAGAGAAGATTGGAAACTACCTAAATAAGCCTCTTATTTTGCAATAAAATCTAAAGATATAGAGTTTACACAGTGCCTTATGTTTTTTGGGGTAAAGCCTTCGCCTTTAAAAACATGCCCTAAATGTCCACCACAATTTGCACAAACTATCTCTGTGCGTCTTCCATCGCTATCTGGTATCTCTTTTACTGCATTTTCTATTGCATCATCAAAACTTGGCCAACCTGTACCACTATCGAACTTTGCACTAGATTCAAAAAGCTTTGCATTACATTGACGGCATATATAAGTACCATCTGCTTTGTAATCCCAAAACTTGCCACTAAATGCTCTCTCTGTACCTTTATGTAGTATTACTCTTTGCTCTTGCTCGTTTAACTTATTGTATGCCATCTGCTCTCCTTATTTTATGTCCTTTAATCTAGATTGATACTTTTGTGGGTGTTTACAAACAGGGCAGACCTCTAGCGCCTTTTTCCCATAGTGTATATGTCCACACACTTCACAAATCCAAGCTTCATCTTCTAAATCGCTTTCGTAAACTGTATTGTTTTTTAATCTTCCTAGCATTAGTAAAAACATCTTTTCATGCTCTACTTCTATTTTACCTATACCTTTAAATAGCCTTGCAGCCTCTTCATAGCCCTCCTCTTTTGCTATTTTTGCAAAATCTGGATACATATCTGTATGCTCATACTTTTCGCCATCTATAGCACTTTGTAAATTTTCTATAGTGTTACCAAAGCTACTTTCAGAGTTGTAAAACATTCTATTATGCAATGCAAGCTCTAATTTTGCATGAGTCTTTTCATTGTCTGCAGCTCTTTGAAAATGGGCTGCTATATCCATATAGCCCTCTTTTTGTGCAACTTTTGCAAAATACTCATACTTGTTTCTAGCCATTGATTCGCCAGCAAATGCCTTCATTAAATTAACTAAAGTTAAATTTTTTGTTATTAACTCCATTGGCTCATTACAGCATGTTAATGTGCCTTTGCCTACATTTTGAACCTCTACTTCGTTTTTACAGATACTACATCTATAAGTTTCATATTTTCTCATGATTTTTCCTTTGTGTTGATAATAAGAGTATATAGTAATTAACCTTAAAGAATAATTATTATTAATTAACTATTTTTATTTATAATTTGGTGTTGCGCCTTGAGCCAACTTTAGTCTTGTCCATACATTCATATTTATAATAATTACTGCAATTTGAGCTATCTCTTTCTCGTTAAAGTATATAGATAAATTATCATGATATATTTGAAAATTTTTAGATACACCTCTATTTAGCTCATCGCAATACTCTAAAGCAACGATCTCTTTTTTACTAAAAAGCTCACTATTATGCCAAGATGATATATTATCTACTTTGCTTAGCTCTATGCCAATCTCTCTTGCTTTTTTAGTATGCAAAATTATGCAATATGCACACTCGTTAAGTTGTGCAACCCTTAGCCTTAAAAGCTGTGCAAGCTCTTTTTCTATACTTAAGTTTGCACTATATCCAACAGCCTTTGCCATCTGCTTTGCAATATCATGAAACTCTATTAAGTCTGGATTAAACCTTTTATTTATAAACTCTATCTCTTTCATATTTTCTCCTAAATTTATTGCAAATATAGCAAAATATTAAAAAAAGTGGTGTAACAAATGTTACAAAGATAAACTTGCCACTAAATAGTGCTACAATTACAAAAGGAGCAATTATGCAAATTAAAAATAAAAAATCAATTTGGAGCACATATCCACTTAAAAAAGAGTTTTTACCAGTATTAATAGGTATAAGTTTTACATTTAGTGGGTGCGCAACAACTGCTAATAAAACACCACAACCAACACAAGTTAATACCAAAATAAAAGAGCCAGCTCTAATAGCTGGTGGTATGATAGGGCATAGGGCACCTGCAAATAAAACACCACAACCAGTAGAAGTTGATACTAAAGTAGAAGAGCCAGAAGATCTAGCTGGTGGTATGCCAGTGTACATGCCACCATCAGAGTAAGCAGTTTAAAGTAATGACTTTTTATATCTCGCTTACTCATAGTTGTCAGCTACGGTGCGACTACTGCTATAGCGGAGAAAAATTTAAAAAATCTATAACCCATAATACGCTAAAAAGGGCTATAGATTTTATATTTTCGTTTAATCAAAAAAATATAGAGTTTGGCTTTTTTGGTGGCGAGCCTCTACTAGAGTGGAGTAGCTTAGTAGAAGCAACTCTAAAAGTAGAAAAAATAGCCAAATCAAAAGATATACACCTTAAGAAAACACTTACAACAAATGCAATAGCACTAGATTCTAAAAAATGCAAATGGTTAAGAGAGCATAACTTTTTTTTAGTAATTTCGCTCGATGGCAACGAAAGTATGCACAATACCCATAGGCTCTACCCAAATAAGAGTGCAAGTTTTAAAGATGTTGTAGGCTCTTTAGGGGTAGTTCAAAACTACTATAACAGTAATGAATATTGCGTTAATGTAGTTGTTACAAAGAGCAATATTATACATATGTGTCAATCTGTAAAGTACCTATATAACGAGCTTAGAGTTAAAAAAATAAAACTTAATGTCAACATATTTGACAACTGGGATATAGATACAACTATAATAGAAAACGAATATAAAAATGTAGCCAATTTTGCCATAGAGTGCTATAGTAAAAATTTAGATATCGAGATAGATTTTATAGATAGTAAAATAAGAACAAATATAGAGAAAAACTGTAACAGCTGCAACTTTGGCGAGCACAAATTTGCTATTGCACCAAGTGGCACTATATACCCTTGCGAGCGCCTAATTGGCGAAGACACAAAAGAGCTTAGCATTGGCGATGTTTATAGTGGTATAGACTACTTAAAGCAGTTGCAAATTTTAAAAACACGAGGCAACACAACAAAAGAGTGCCAAGATTGTAGTATTAAAGATAGATGCCTAAACGATTGTGGCTGTAGTAACTACTATTTAACAGGCTCTATAGATAAAGTAGGTGCAACTTTATGCTATTTTCAGACACTTATGATTGAGTGCGCAGATATTGTAGCAACAAAATTATTTAAAGAGAAAAATAGACTGTTTTTAGAGAAGTTTTATAAATAGAGCACCTTTGCAAAAGTGCAAAGGTGCTAAAAAAAATGGAATATTATAGACCAAATTTTTTATTTAGTTTAAGCATTGATGCAACTGTTTTAAACTGAATAAATGCTAAGAAAGCAATTAAAACCCAATATGCAATTCCAAATTTATCTATAACATGGTTATGTACTAAGCCCCAGTGAACAAAAAAGAAACCAAATACTACATATGCAACACCAGGACAAATTAAAGCGTAAGAAGCTACATCTTTTTTATCGCCATATAGGTAGTCGTTAAAGTAGTTAAGCTCTTTCATTACATAGTAACCAAATAGACCAATTAGCGTCTCTATTGCAAAAATTGAACCAGTAAGTGCGTATGTAAACTCATTTACACTATTGTGTCCCTCTGCAAAGTTGTGTGTTAGACCAAATTTAATTCTAAATAGTGTAATACCTACAAGAGTAATAATTGGAATAAATATCCATAAAGAAGGACCTGCTGTTACTGCAATACCTTTTTTAGCAATTGTATGGAAACCTAAAATAAACTTTAGTACAAGTAGTGCTAAAGCTGCACCAATAAACATCATTGCAAAAAATAGTCCAATTGCACTTACAACTTTAATATGACTCATTGCTCCAGCTGCTGCAAAACCTACACCTATCATTACAAATGCAAAAGATGAAAGTAGCTGAACAAATGAGCTATTCTCTTCCCATGCTGCATTACCTTTAATAAAAAATGGAATAAAGTACTCTAAAAATGTTTTAGCAGCATATATACCAACAACTAAAAATCCTAAAAGTGCACCAGGAAATAGATACTCTACAACGCCCCATAAACCAGGAACAAGTACTGCACCTAAGATAAATAGTACATTAATTGTCATAGCATAAGTTAATGGAGCTGCCATTAGAGTAACTTCTGCTAATGTTCCTTTTAAATCTCTATACTCTTGTGTCTTTTTAAACTTATTAAAAGCTACAATATTTTTAAATAATAACGATAAATGCTTATAAGCAAAAAACAAAATAGCAATTAAAACCAAAACCATTCCAACTTTACCATACATTGTAGTCTTACCAAAGTAAGCCATTAGTGTATCGTAAGTTGGCATAGCAACACCCTTGTGTGGTGTCATAAACATAAAATACATAAAAAAGGCTACAGCCATTCCTCCTGGCCCTAGTGCAGCCAAAAAGAAGACCGGTGAATATTTTTCTTTCATATAAGTACTCCTAATAATTTAAAATTTGGGTTCGGAATTCTATCTATAAAAGGTTAATAAAAGATTAATATTTGAGTTTTTAGTAAATTTTATTTATAATAAAGAGCCTCTAAAGACTCTTTTTTACTCCCGCATTTAAAGTTCAAATTTTAAAAAGATAGTTTTTTAAAGATTATGAAAGTTGCTAACTCTTAAGCATTGTTTAAAATGCTAAGAGTAAAAAGATTAACTTAGCATTTGCTTAACAAGGTTATGAACATTTTTGGATATTAAGTGTTTTATGATATTATAATATTAAATTTAAAGAAAAAAGGAGAATATTATGATTTCAGGTGTAATTATGACTAAAAAAGAGACCAAAAAAGATATATATGATTATGATGAGACCAAAGAATATGACGAGAATACTAATAAAAGAAAAATGTATGAAGGAATTGTATTTAACTTTAATGGAGTTAGCAAAGAATTCAATAACATAAAAAATAAATTAATTAGTTCAAAAAATATATTTAGTTCCTTGGGAGACCCCCAAGAAACTGTGTAAATTCAAAATAAGTTACTAAAATAATAAAGTCTTTTTTAATCATCTAAAATTTCACGCAATAGTTCATTTGTAAGTTTTGGGTTAGCTGTTCCGCCAGATTTTTTTAGCACTTGTCCAACAAAAAATCCAAACAGTTTTTGATTACCACTTTTATATTTTTGATAATTTTCTTGATTTTCTTCGATAACAATTTTAATAATAGTTTTTATGCTTTCGGGGTTATTCATTTGCTCTAGCCCCTCCTCTTTTACAATCTCTTGTGGGCATTGGCCACTTTGGCTCATAATCTTATATATATCTTTTGCTATTTTTGTAGAGATTGTTTCGTTATCTATTAGTTTTGCCAAAGTTGCAATATCTTTTGGAGTATATTTTAAATCTTTTATATCGCTCTTTTTAAGCTCTCTTGCTACTTCGTTTGTTACTAGGTTTGCTACAACAACTGCTATCTCTTGGCTTGTTAATGCCTCTTTAAAAAAGTTATCTAGTTTGCTATCTCTTACAAGCGTGTTAGCAACTTCGCTACTTAGTTTATACTTGTTTGTATATTTGCCAAATAGCTCCTCTTGCTCTTTTGTAAGTGGCACTACTTCGCCATCTATTTGAGTCTTTTTAGCCTTTGGCTCCGCTTTTGTAGAAACTTTTTTCTTTTTGCCCCACGAATCTTTTAGCGATACAATTTTATTAAATACTGGTTTGTCTTTAGTGTAATCTTGTGGCTCTTTATAGAAGTATCCTTCTCTTTCAAACTGAAAACGCACATCAGCACTTTGTATAACTGCTGGCTCAATAAGTGCGCTATTTATAACCTCTAAAGAGTTAGGGTTTAGGTCTTCTACTCCTGCTGGGCTCTCGTTTTTAAATAGTCTATCGTAGATTCTTAACTCTACCTCTTTAGCACTACTTGCCTCTACCCACTGAATTGCACTCTTTACCTTTATGCCGCTTGTATCAGAGCCACTTTTAGACTCTTTGTAGTATTTAGCTCTAAGCTCTACAACTTCGCCACTGCTATTTGTTATAACATCTGTACACTCTATAATATAGGCAAATTTTAGCCTTACTGGCTGATTTGGTGTTAGCCTAAAGTAGCCTTTTGGTGGGTTTTGACTAAAGTCGTTTCTATCTATATATATCTCTTTTGCAAATGGTAGTTTACGAGAGCCGCTTTTTTCTACATCTGCTGGGTAGTAAGATGCCTCTATCTCTTCGCAACCTTCGTAGTTTTCTATTACTACTTTTAGTGGATTTACAACACACATTACTCTTGGTGCTTTTTTGTTTAAATCATCTCTAATTGCAAACTCTAACTGCGCTACATCAACAACAGAATTTGCCTTGGCAACCCCTATGCTTTCGCAAAAGTTTAATATAGACTCTGGCGTATAACCTCTGCGTCTAAGCCCTGCAATTGTTGGTAGTCTTGGGTCGTCCCAACCATTTACATAGTTGCCCTCTACTAGCTCTAAAAGCTTTCTTTTACTCATTACAGTATAGTTTATATTTAGCCTTGCAAACTCGTACTGGTATGGGCGTGGAGGCTCTAGCTCTAGGGTATCTAGCACCCAATCGTAAAGCTCTCTATTGTTTTCAAACTCTAGGGTACAAAATGAGTGTGTTACTCCTTCTATATAGTCAGATAAACAGTGTGCAAAATCGTACATTGGGTATATTGCCCACTTGTTGCCTGCTCTAAAGTGGTGCTGGTGTCTTATTCTATAAAGCAGTGGGTCTCGCATTTTCATATTTGGTGAGCTCATATCTATTTTAGCTCTTAAAATATGTTCGCCATCTTTAAATTCGCAATTTTTCATACGCTCTAGCAGATCTAGATTCTCTTCTACACTTCTATTTGCATACTCGCTTCTTTTGCCTGCTTCTTTAACAGTGCCTCTGTACTCTCTTATTTGCTCTTCGTTAAGGCTATCTACATAGGCTTTGCCCATCTTAACTAACTTAATTGCAAGCTCATAAAGCTTATCGAAATAATCACTTGTGTATCTTACATCGCCATTGTAGTTAAAACCTAACCAATTTACCGCATCTTTAAGTGCCTCTACATATGCAGTATCTTCGGTTGTTGGGTTGGTATCGTCCATTCTTAAATTGCAAAGTCCATTAAAGTCTTTTGCAATACCAAAGTTTAGCGCAATAGATTTTGCATGCCCAATATGCGGAAACCCATTTGGCTCTGGCGGAAAGCGAGTTACTATTTTTTTATACTTATTGTTATCTAAATCTTTCTCTACTACTCTTCGTAAAAAATCTTTTTTCTCTTTGCTCATTAGTGCTATACCCTTTAGTTTATTGGGGTATATTTTAACAAATTAGTAATAATAACAAGTTAAGATATGCTAAAATAAGGCAACATTAAATAAGGTAAAACTATATGAGTACGCATCCAAAATTTGTAGTTGTAGGGCACCCAAATAAGGGTAAAAGTTCTATAGTATCAACACTAACGCTAGACGATACAATAGCTATTAGCAACCGCCCAGGCACCACAACAAAGAGCCGAAGCTTTAAGTTACAAAAGGGCGAGCGAGTATTTTACGAGCTAATAGACACTCCTGGATTTCAGCGCCCACGCAAACTTTTAAAAATTTTAAGCCAAAACGCCCCAACTGCAAGCGAGCGCCCAAAAAGAGTAGAAGATTTTTTAAAAAATCACTGCAGTAGTAGTGAATTTTTAGACGAATGCGAGCTGCTAGAGCCAATTATGAGCGGTGGTGGTATAATTTATGTTGTAGATGCTAGCAAACCATATAGTAGTGAATTCGAAGACGAAATGGAGACTTTACGCTACTGCGCAAAGCCATCGATGGCGATACTAAACTACATTGGCGACGAAGACTACACAAAAGAGTGGGACAGCATTTTAGGACAATACTTTAGAGTAATTAAGCCATTTAACCCTATAAAAGCAACCTTTAAAGACCACATAGAACTACTAGATGCACTTAAACATGTATCTCCAGATTGGAGTAAAGATATAGAGGGCTCTATTGAGCTATTAAAAGAGTACCAAAACGAGCAAAAAAAAGAGGTTGCAAGCTTAATTACAGACGCAATTTCTAAAGCACTAAGCTATAAAATAACAAAAAGTTCGCACATTTTTAAACACAATCAAGATAGACTAAAAGATGAATTTAAAAGAGACTTAGAAGATATAGAAAACAAGCTATTTAACGACATTAAAGAGAAGCTAAACTTTAAAAATAGCCTACTTAATATAGACAAAGATAGCATCGAGTTTAATCTATTCTCTAAAGAGGCATCAGAAATTTTTGGACTAAGCAAAGAGAAATTAGTACTTGTATCTACCCTAAGTAGCGCAACAGCTGGTGGTTTAATAGATTTAGCAGTAGGTGGGCATAGCTTCTTTTTAGGTACTATTATTGGTGGCGCTATAGGATTTGTAGGTGCAAATTACGGCTATGGCGAGCTTAGCAAAATTAACTTTCTAAGCAACGACACCATAGAAATTGGCCCAATACAAGACGCAAACTTTGGCTTTATTTTTCTAAATAGAGCCCTAAATTTTGCAAACTTACTACTTAATAGCTCGCACGCAAATAGAGAAATTAAATACAAAGCCACAATTAACGACGATATTGCAATAAACACCCTAAAAAAACTAGCAGCATTTCATAAAAAATTTAAAGACTCAAAAGCCTCTAGCGAAGATGTAAAAAAATACCAGCAGATGCTACTAAAGTTGCTATAAGGCTATAAGTAGTAATATCTTTATAAAAAAAAGATATAATTATATAAAAAATAATAGGTATATAATGGGCGATACATTAAAAGATATAGTTGCAAAATCTATTTTTATAATAATCGATTTTTTAATTATTGCTCTTTCTGTATATTTTGCTTTTATTTTAAGAAGCTCTTTTAGTAATACACTATCGTACCAAGGGCTACCAGTTGGCACATACTTAAGCTTTTATCCTATATATTTAATTGTTGGCTTACTATTTGCATACGAGGGTATTTATACCTACCGATACGACTTTTGGCACGAGACTAGAAAAGTTTTAAAAGCTCTTGTTTTTGCATCTGTTTTAACTTTTGCCTACCTTGCAATGACAAAAAATATAGAGTACTACTCTAGACTTCTTATTGGCTTTAGCTTTATATTTATGGCTTTTTTAATACCTTTTAGCAAGCTATTTATTAAAAATTTTCTATATAAAATTGGTATCTGGTCTAAGAGAGCAAAGATATATGCAGACGACCCATTTTTAGTTAAAGAGATTTATGGCAACCCTTACTTAGGCTATATTGAGCCAGATAATTGTGAATTTTCAACTATTTTTATAAACTCCAAAAAAGACGAAGCAGCAAAATTAAAAGAGATAATAGCAAAAGAGATTAAAGTTAGAAAAAATGTTATATTTACACCTCTTTTAGACGAGTACGACTTAACACACTCTCACATATATGAGTTATCTAACACAAGAACCAATTTAATAGTTTATCAAAACAGATTAATGAGCTGGCACAGACGCTTACTACAAAGCATTCTTAACTATGCATTTGTACTGCTACTTCTGCCAATACTCTTACCACTTATTGGTTTAATTGTAATTGCAATTAAGCTAGAGTCTGCAGGTAGTGCATTTTTTGTACATAAGCGTATAGGTAAAAATGGAAAAGTTATACCAGTACTAAAGTTTAGAAGTATGTACAAAGACTCTAAAGAGAGACTAGAAGAGCTACTAAAAAGCGATGCAAAAATTAAAGAAGAGTGGGAGAAAAACTTTAAAATAAAAGATGACCCAAGAGTAACAAAGGTTGGTAAATTTTTAAGAAAAACATCTCTTGATGAGCTTCCACAAATATTAAATGTTTTGGCTGGACATATGAACTTTGTAGGTCCAAGACCAGTAATTAAAGAGGAAATAGAGCAGTACTACAAAGATAGTGCAGAATACTACTACATGGTAAAACCAGGTATAACAGGGCTTTGGCAAGTAAGCGGACGAAGCGACACAGACTACGACTTTAGAATTAAAACCGACAAATGGTATGTAGTAAACTGGTCTATATGGCTAGATATTGTTATATTACTTAAAACTGTAAAAGTTGTACTTAAAAGAGATGGTGCATACTAAATAGCAAATTTGATTAACCTCAAGCAATATCTTAATTTTTTTGGCTATTCTTTGCAAAAAATTAAGGTAATAAATGAGTGAATTTTTAAATAGTGACGAATCTTCTTACGAGAGTAGTCTACCAAATGGGCACCCTGTGCGTGTATATTTAGAAGAGAATATACTTATACGAGAGCTTATTAGCTCTTTAGAGGTAACAAATTTAAGCACAGAGTATGAGAAATTTAAGTTAACATTTGAAAAGTTAGCAAAGGTAAATTTGCACTTTACTCGCAAAGAGAATCAGCTTTTTCCATATTTAGAAAAGTATGGCTGGACTAGCCCATCACAAGGTATGTGGACATTTCATGATCAAATTAGAGAACATATTAAAAAGACACGAACACTTATAGAGTCTAAAGATATAGAGAATGCTAAAATGGCTGTAGATGAGCTTTTTGGCCTACTATCGCATATTATGAATATCGAAGAGAATAGACTACTACCTCGCGCATTAGGAATGCTTAGCGAAGATGAGTGGAAAGAGTTTAAAGATGGCGATAAAGAGATTGGCTGGATGCTAGATTCTGAGCCTACACCATACCCAGAAGATGAGTATATTCACCCAAGTCAAGATACAAAATTGCGTAAACTACCATTTTCTACAGACGATAAAACACACTACGACGAAGGCTATCTAACGCCAGAGCAAGTTAACTCTATTTTTAGAATTTTACCAGTAGATATTACCTATGTAAACGAGCACGATCAGGTGGTTTTTTACAATCGTGGCGAAGATAGAGTCTTTCCTAGATCGGCTGGTATTATTGGGCGAGAAGTAAAGTTTTGCCACCCTCCTAAAAGCGTTGATCAGGTATTAAGAATACTTAAAGAGTTTAAAGCTGGCACAAAAGATGTAGCAGAGTTTTGGATAAACTTTAAAGGTCAGTTTATACATATACAATATTTTGCTGTACGCGATTTAGATAGAACATATAGAGGCGTTATAGAGATGAGCCAAGATGTAACCCATATTCGTAACTTAAAAGGCGAGCAGAGACTTCTAGATTGGGATAGCTAACGAAATGCCTTAATATTAACCTTCTTAAATAGAGGGTTGGTTATATAAAAATTGTATTTAAATTAAACTGTTAATTGATTTAAGTATTTGAATTAAGTGGCCGGGAGAGGGGGAGCGATAAAGAGACTATTTTTCATATTTTATCATAGCTATTCAAACCTCTTCAAACCCCTGCCACACGTCTATACTTAAGTTTTTATACCTTATCATAGTTTATCTAATTTAGTCACCTTTTTGCAAAGATGGTGACTAAAATTGAAAGGTTTAAAATGGGATTTGTAAATTCAAAAAAATATGATGGAGTACAACTATATCATAAAAGCAACAAAGATGTTTCTTACTATATAAGATACAAAGATGAAAATGGAAAACTTAGAAGAATAAAGATTGGTGATAAGTCTAAAGGTATTACAGAAAATTACTGTTATCAAAAAAGAGCAGAGATTTTAAATAATATACGACTAGGAGAAGAACCCCCTGCACTTGCTAGAAAAAAGAAAAAAGTAGTCATTACCTTAGATGAAATCGGAGATAAATATTTTAAGATTAGAGAAGTACATATTAATGTTGATGTTAAATACATTCTAAAGAACTATCCTAAAAGGCTTAGAGAGAAATTTGGAAAAGATGATATTGATACTATTACCACAGATAGGATTTTTGATTTTCAAATTGAACTCAAAAAGAAAGGTTGGGCTAATTCAACCATAAATTACACTATCAACTTTTTAGCTAGACTTTTTAACTTTGCCATTGAAGAAGAACTTTATCATAAGTCAAACCCAGTAAAACATAAAAAAATTAAAAACCTCAAAGTAAACAATGAACGAGAAAGATATTTAACAAGCCAAGAGATAAAGTTAGTATATGCCAATATAAATGATGATACTCTAAAGCTTTTTACTGAACTTGCACTAGCTACAGGTGGGAGACTTGAAACGATTTTACAAATTCAAGCCAAAGATATTAATTTAACCGATAAGATGATTACTTTAAAAGATTTAAAAAACAATAGCAATTATAAAGGATTTATACCTAGCCATCTACTACCCTACTTAAGAGAATATCTACCTACTTTATCTGTAAATGATTATATAGTGGGAGGTAAAAATATTAAATATCCTGATAGAACTATGAGAAGAAAAATGAAGAATATTTTTGACCCTCTCTTTAATGAGGGGTTAGATAGCAAAGATGCAAAAAATAGAGTGGTTATTCACACTTTAAGACATACATTTGCCTCACACTTAGCTATTAATGGCACTCCTATATTTACCATTTAAAAACTTATGAATCATAGAGATATTAAAATGACAATGAGATATGCAAAATTAGCTCCTGATAGTGGTATGGATTTTGTAAATAAACTTTATGCCTAAAATCACAGGCTCACCGCGAAAGCTTATGGAGTGCATACGGAATAAGTCGTGGATGAGCAGACAACCGATAGGGCGTTAGGTTTGCAGGTAGAAGTTTATTATTTTATTATGGGGCTTACCCTAAAGGGTCATGCTTGTGTTCCTTTACAGGAATGAGTACAGAGGTACTCACTTTAAAAGCACTAATCATTAAGCCTTTCCCATTGGTGAGAATATTTGAGCTTAACCATTCAGCAAGTCTTTTCAATTTTTCCCTCACTTTGTTCAGTCCAAAATCAAAAAGACCTACTTCACTAACTGATAAAATATTGACCTATAAGAACGCCAAGGAAGAGAGCATTACGCTACTCGCTTCACACACACTTCTACAAGTTGGAGTTATCATAGCCAAATATTTTCTAAGTTTTAAACTCAAATACCCTCACCAATCCGCCACACCCGAAGCCATAAGGTTCATAATTGATAGATAAAGGTTAAATTAAAATATACAAAATTTGATTATTTAAAATATTTTGATATAATAAAGATATTAAATCTTAAAAAGGAAAATTATGACTACTTTAAACATTGATACAAATGATATGACTGCAATTAAAGAAATTCAAAAAATGGTAGTTCAGAAATTTCATTTTGATGTACAAATTATCAATAAAAAAACAGTAAACCATACGAAAACAAAATGGGCTGAATTTGCTGAAAAAATGGATGGATTATTTACACCTGATATTGTAAACCACATTGATACTAGCAGAAAAGAAGCTAGAGATAATTTTATAGCTAATGCCTAATTTATGAGCAAACATTACCTACTTGATACAAATATCATTTCATACCTCACAAATCCAAACTCTCCATATAGGGAGAGTGTAAAAAATCATCTTATGGCATTAACGCATAAAGATACTATTAGTGTTTCAATTATTACACTTTATGAGTTGTCTTATGGATTACATAGCTACAAGAGTACAAAAAAGAGTATAGAGCTTTTTCAACAAGGAATACACTTTATAGAACAGTATTTAGAAGTTTTACCTTTAGATATAAAAGAGGTTGATATTTTTGGAAAACTAAAAGCCAAATATAAAGATACTACAGGTATTCAGAACAAAGCCAATAAAAAGAATGATTTAGATTTTTTGATTGTGGCAACTGCCATTAATCATAATGCTATACTTATTAGTAATGACATGATTTTTGATAAATTATTTGAAATAGAACCTAGAATCAAATATGAAAATTGGGTTAACTAATTTTTACAAATAGAGGACTAAAAAGTCCTCTTCATTTTACCTCTAAATTTACTTATGATAATAAAAATTATAGTAAGTAAATTACAATAACTATCCATGAAACAATTACAAATAATAAATTACACTTTTACACTTAAAAAAACTTTAGATGAAACTATTAGAGATTTTACTATTTCTTTTAATTCTCAAA
>CAZFCZ010000005.1:0-8197 GCA_964517485.1 uncultured Nitratifractor sp.
ATGGGGGACAATGTCTAGATTGTTTCCTAAGTTAGGTAAAATGATTACACTAGCAGCAAAAGAGGGTGGCTCGCCTGATCCTGATATGAACTCTAAGCTTAGAACTGCAATTATGAATGCAAAAGCTCAGAATATGCCAAAAGATAATATTGAGGCTGCTATTAAGAGAGCATTTAACAAAGATGCTGCAGATATTAAAGAGATACTATACGAAGCAAAAGCACCAAATGGCGTGCAGATGATAATTACTTGTGCTACAGATAACAACACTAGAACAGTTGCAAATGTGCGCTCTATTCTTAAAAAGGGTAAAGCAGAGATGCTAACTAGTGGTGCATTAAACTACATATTTAGTAAAAAATCGGTATTCGAATTTGACAATAGCGACAATATAGATGTAGAAGAGTTAGAGCTAGAGTTAATAGATTTTGGTCTAGAAGAGATAGAAGAAGATGTAGAGCCACAAGAGAACGGCGATGATAAAGCAATTCTTAGAGTATATGGTGATTTTTCTAGTTTTGGTGAATTAACAAAAGCAATAGAAGATAATGGTATAGAGATAAAGAAAGCAAATATCGAGTTTATAGCTACTACACCAATAGAGATTGATAACGAAGAGCATCTAGAAGAGATAGAGACTCTAATTGAGAGATTAGAAGAAGATGATGATGTTCAAAAAGTTTACACTAACATTGCTTAATGGAGTTTAGTTTAACAAAAGAGAGAGTAGAGCAACTTGAGCTTTACTCTAGTTTACTACAAAAAGATATTAGCACAATGCTTAATGAAGCACTAGAGCTATATTTTGTAGAAAAAGAGAGAGAACTACTAGAGAAAAACTTAGAAAACGAAAATATGCTAACAAATTTAGATTACGATGAATTTTGGGATGGCTTAGAGATTTAGATTAACATAAAGAATTTATGGTATAATTTTATTTATATGTTTTAATATTAATAAAACATAAATTTTTTAAAAGGTTTATGATGAAAAAAATTATATCATCTATTGCTATGCTTGCTACTATAGCTACAGCTAGCTCTATATCTCAGGTTGGTGCTGCGTACTCTAAAGGTACTGATGAGAGTAAAAACATTACATTATTTACTACATATAACTTTGCAGTTGGTGTTGGATTACGCTTAGAGTATAGTAGAAATGTATCTGATTATACTGAATTTTTAAATGCAGATGTTAGCAGATATGGACTATTTGCTACATATACACTACCTCTTGGTAGCTCTTTTTCTGTTACGCCTAAGGCAGGTTTAGTTAAAACAGATGGTGAGTTTGAGATGTTAAGTACTCTTAAGAAGGTATCTGACTCTTCTACTAACTTTACATATGGATTAGAGGTTAACTATGATGTTAACGAAAATGTATCACTTTTTACTGGATATACAGATTATGGGCATAAATTTAAAAATGTTAAGTCTATAACTAAGTCTAAAATAGATAGTAAAAACTACACTTTTGGTGTAAAAATTAATCTATAATATGCACTAGAGCTTTATGCTCTTTTTGCATAGAAATCTTTTCTAAATTGTTCAAATCTTTGCTCCAAAATTGCTTCTCTAGCTTGTTTCATTAAATTTAAGTAGTAGTGTAGATTGTGTATTGTTGCTAATCTAAAGTATGTTATCTCTCTTGCTCTATATAGATGGTTTAGGTATGCTCTAGAGTAGTTTTGGCAAGTGTAGCAGTTGCAGTTGCTATCTAGTGGGTTGCTATCTTCTTTATACTTTGCTGCTTTTATGTTGATTTTCCCAAAAGTTGTAAATAGTGTGCCATTTCTTGCATTTCTTGTTGGCATAACGCAATCGAACATATCGACACCACGATAGATATTTTCTATTAAATCTTCTGGTGTGCCCACACCCATAAGGTAGCGTGGTTTGTCTGTAGGCATAAATGGCGTTGTAAACTCTACAGTATCGTACATTTGGTTATTAGATTCGCCAACGCTTAAGCCACCTATTGCAAAGCCATCGAAATCTAGCTCTGTTAGCTGTGTTGCAGACATCTCTCTAAATTTAAAGTCGGTACCACCTTGAATTATGGCAAAAATATTTTGCTTTAAACCTATGCCTTTTTCTTGCTGTTGTTTGTGGTATGTTATTGACTCTTGTGCCCATTTTGTTGTGCGCTTAATGCTATTTGTAAGGCGCTCTTGAGTTGCTGGTAGGGCTACTAAGTCATCTAGTATCATCATTATATCGCTATTTAAATTGTATTGAATATCTAGTACTTTTTGGGGTGTAAACTTGTGTTTAGAGCCATCTATGTGGCTTCTAAAAAGAATACCATCTTCGTCTATTTTTACATTTGAGCTTAATGAAAATGCCTGAAACCCACCGCTATCTGTTAAGAAACTCTTATTAAATTTTGTAAAATTGTGTAAGCCACCTTGGTTTTTAATTAAGCTATCGCCTGGTCTTAAGTATAGGTGGTATGTGTTGCCTAATATTATTTCTGGCTGTAGTAGTGTGTTTAAGTCTATGGCATCTAGCGCTTTAACTGCGCCTACTGTTCCTACTGGCATAAATACAGGTGTTTGTATTGTAGAGTGCGCAGTTTTTATAGTACAAGCTCTCGCTTTTTTGTCTGTTTGGTTAATAGTAAATATCATTATGTTATAATCTTTTTGTAAAATACTATCACAAAAAAGATAAAAGAGGCATATGAGCAATATATTAATAGTATCAGATGGCAAAATAGCTAACAGATTTATAGATACTTTAGAGTTAAAGCATATAACAGAGCACAACTATACTGTTGTTACTAAAAATCAACAGAGCATATATAACAAAAGCTATATAGATTTTAAAATTTTAGATGCTACAAGTTTGTATAGGCTAAAGAGTGTATGCGTAGAGGGTAACTTTGCGGTAGTTTTTTTAATATACGAAAATGCTACAGAAGCTATTGAGGTTTATAAAAATATTAGAATACTAAACAAAAAGGTTAGGGTGGTTGCTCTTGATAGTGCAAATGTATTTAAAGATATAGATGATAGCTTTTTAAATGTTGTAGATATTAATTTAGTAATATCTAACAGACTTTACGATTATTTACCAAATGTTCCTGTAATTGCACAAACTATTGGACTAAACGAGGGCGAGATTATGGAAGTAATTGTGCCATTTTCTAGCCCATATGCTTTTAGACATATTAGTTCTATACCGCAAATAAAGTGGAAAATTGCTGCAATTTATAGAGACGAAAGTTTAATTTTGCCAACAAATGCAACTATGATTAGACCACGAGATAGAATGTTACTTGTAGGAAAACCGCAAGTTTTAGCAAATGTTTACAAAAGAGTAAATGGTAAGCAAGGTAGCTTTCCTGAGCCATTTGGAAAAAACTTTTATCTCTATATCGATATAGATAAAGATGCCAAAAAGGTTATAGACTATATAGAAGATACAATATATTTTTTAGATAAATTTGAAGATAAAAAGTTAATAATTAGAGTATCTAACCCTAATGATTTTGATATTATTAACAAAATAAAAAGTTACGATAATGCAAAAATTAGAAGCTATATTACTTTTGGTGCAATAGATTATGGAGAGGTATCTTCTGATATTCAAAACCACGATATTGGTTTAATTATGGTATCTAATAGAGTTTTAGAGATGGATAATTTTGCAAGAGAGCTATATGACTATAAGAAGCTAATATATGTATTTGGTAAAAATAAGATATCTAATATCAAAGAGGCAACAATTGTAAAAAGCGACGATAGAGAGCTAGAGGAGATATCTTCTATAGCCTTTTATATTGCAGAGACACTAAATACAACTCTTTCGCTAAGAGAGTACGACCCACAAGGCGAGTTTGCAGGTAGTGATAGCTTAGTAGAACACTACGAAACACTAGCACATGTCCATAATACGAAGATAGATATAATAAAACAGAAGCAAAATCCTATAAAAGCTATTAAGGATAGTAAAAATATTTTACTTATTATTCCATTTAGAAAAAAGATGAGCTTTAGTGGCTTTTTAGCCTTTTTAAAGAGAGATGTAGATAGTTTATTACTTAAGACTAATGGGCATCCAAAATTACTTATAGCAATAGAGGAGTAAATTTACTGCCCTCTAATAAGATTTTTAGTAAAATATAATAAAAAATAGGGAAATGTTGTGATAGTTCCAATTAATATAGAATCTAAAGATAATAAGAGTTACAATATACATATAGAGCCATTAAATGAAATTATTATAGAGGGTAAAGTAGCAATTGTAACAAACCCTACAGTTTCAGCATTTCATTTACAAAAAGCGTTAGATGTTATTAAGGCTTCGCAGGTAGAGGTTGTAGAAGTTCCAGATGGAGAAGAGTATAAAAATATAGATACAGTTTTATTTGTACTCGATAAACTATTTAGTGCAAAGTTCGATAGAAAATCTACTTTAGTTGCATTAGGTGGTGGTGTTATAGGTGATATGACAGGCTTTAGTGCATCTTTATACCAAAGAGGAATAGACTTTATACAAATGCCAACAACTCTTCTTTCGCAAGTAGATGCAAGTGTGGGTGGTAAAACTGGTGTAAATAATAAGTTTGGTAAAAACTTAATTGGGGCATTTTATCAGCCAAAGGGCGTATATATTGACCCAGCATTTTTAGATACTTTACCAAAAAGAGAGTTTAATGCTGGAGTTGCCGAAGTAATTAAGATGGCAGTAATGTTCGATAGAGATTTTTATAACTTTTTAAAGAGTGCAGATTTTAGCTCTAAAGAGGATATTATAGAAGTTATTGCAAAATCAGTTAAGCTAAAAGCAGATGTTGTTAACCAAGACGAAAAAGAGAGTGGCATTAGAGCTGTATTAAACTATGGGCACACCTTTGGGCATGTGGTAGAGAACCTAACAAATTACAAAAAATACCTACATGGCGAGGCAGTTGCAATAGGTATGGTTATGGCAAATGAGTTAGCAGTAATTTTAGGACTACTAAGCAAAGAAGAGGCGCAAGATATTAAAGAGCTATTAGTTAAAAACTCTTTACCAGTTGATTTTAAAATAGATAGCTCAGAAGAGTTTTATGAGCACTTCTTTTTAGATAAAAAGAGCTCTAATAATAAAATTGCATTTATATTACCAAATTCAGAGATAGGAACTAATGTTATTAAAAAAGATATCTCTAAAGATAAAGTAATACAAGCTCTACGAAAATTCGAGGGATAGCATATGAAAATAAAAGTTTTAATTTTACTACTAATAGTATATACTTTTACCCTATATGCACAAAACGAAGATAATAAAAGCAGTGGTAGTGAAGTTAATACAACTATAGAGTTAGATGCATACGATGTGCAAGAGTTACAAAATCTTTCGTATAGATTAGACGACTTAAAAAAAGATGAAAACTTAGATAATGAATGGACAAAAACATATAGTGCATATATTTCGCACAAATACCTAATAGACAGACGAGACGCAATAAAAAACAGACTAAAACTATATAAGTCGTATAAGTCTTTAACACTTAAGCAAAAGGAAAATTCTCAAAGACTTAAGAAAGAGTTAAAAGTATTAGAAGATAAAATTAACCTTGTTAAAGATTTCGAAAAAGAGCCTTTTCAAAAGATTATTTCTCCTCCAGTATTAAGCGACGCTCCAAAAATTACCAATCCAATAGCTATTATTAGCGGCTTTTCGTACATAAAAGAGTTAAAAAATAGAAAAAATAAGTATATAGATAGGTTTAAAAGCTTAGAGGCTACAATTAATAAGTTAAAAAAAGAAGAAGAGATACTATCTAAAATGTATGCAATTAGTGGTAGTAGTATAGACAAACAACATCTAAATGCGATATCTGACGAAATTAAACAGTTATATACAATAAAAGATATCTTTAAAACGACAAAAGAGATTTATCTTAAAAAAGCAGACGAAGTAGAGATAGCAATTAAGAAAGATATAAAAAGAGAGTTTCAAAAAGCACTCTATATTGGTATAGTTGCTCTATTCTTCTTATCTATTTTTATTGGACTTAAGTATTTAACTAGAAAGTATCTATCGGATAAAGATAGTTACTACACAATTAATAAAGCTATCAATATTATTTTTATCTCTATAATTATAATAACTTTACTATTTGCTTACTTAGAGAATGTTAGCTATTTAATTACGATATTAGGTTTTGCATCAGCTGGTATTGCAATTGCCATGAAAGATTGGTTTATGTCGTTACTTGGCTGGTTTGTTATTATGATAGGTGGCTCTGTACATGTTGGAGATAGAATAAAAATTGTGCGTGGCAATACAGAGTATGTTGGTGATATTGTAGATATTTCGCTACTTAGAATTACAATTCAAGAGGATATTACCCTAACAACATATATGCTAAATAGAAGAGCAGGGCGTATTATTTTTGTACCTAATAACTATATTTTTACAGATATGATTGCAAACTATTCGCACTCTGGTTTAAAGACTGTTTGGGATGGTATCGATTTTTATATTACATTTGATTCAAACTCTACAAAAGCTATGAATATTGCTAAAAATATTGCAAAACAGTATTCAAAAGGGTATACTGATATTACAAGAAAGCAGTTAAATAGGCTAAGAAGTAAGTATCAGCTAAAGAGTACAAATGTTGAGCCAAGGGTATTTAGTTTTATAGAGGGTTACGGTATGAAAATTAGTGTTTGGTATCTAACAAATGCATACGCTACGCTAACATTAAGAAGCACAATATCTACAAAAATTATAGATGAGATTCAAAAAGAGGTAGATATAGAGATAGCTTACCCAACACAGTCGCTTATGGTTAATAGTGCCATTCCAAAGCCAGAAATATTAGAAAAAGAACCAAAAGAGATATAATGAGCAAAAAAGTATTTTTTAAGACATTTGGGTGCAGAACTAATCAGTTTGATACCCAAATAATGATGAATAAACTAACCAATTTTGAACTCTCTTTTAACGAAGAAGATGCAGATATTGTAGTAGTAAACTCTTGTACTGTAACTAACGGGGCAGATAGCTCTGTAAGGGGTTATATAAATAGCGTTAGCAGAAGAAATAGCGATGCAAAAGTTGTATTAGCAGGTTGTGGTTCGCACTCTAAGGGCAAAGAGCTTTACGATAAGGGGCAGATTTTTGGTGTAATGGGGCACTCTGAAAAAGAGAGTATAGATAAGTTATTACAAAACGAAGATCGGTTCTACAAAATAGGCGATTTAGAGCATATAGACTCTACAGTAGTAACCGAATTTATAGGTAAAAGTAGAGCATTTATTAAAATACAAGAGGGGTGTGATTTTAGGTGCAGTTACTGTATTATTCCTTATGTTCGTGGCAATGCCAGAAGCCTACCGCAAGAGCAAATTTTAGAGCAAATTACTAAGCTTGCAGCAAATGGATTTGGTGAGTTTATTTTAACTGGTACAAATGTTGGAAGTTACGGCAAAGATATAGGTATTTCTATTGCAAAGTTAATACAAAATATCTCTAAAATTAGAGGTGTTAGGCGTATTAGGGTAGGAAGCCTAGAGCCAATACAAATTAGCGACGAGTTTTTAGAGCTGCTTAAAGAGCCATTTATGGCAAAGCACTTGCATATTGCCCTGCAGCACACAAGCGATAGTATGCTACTTAAGATGAATAGAAGAAACAATTACAAAAGCGATTTAGAGTTATTTAATAAAATTGCTAGCATGGGGTGCGCAATAGGAACAGACTTTATAGTAGGGCACCCAGGAGAGAGCGACGAGGTATGGAACGAAGCGATAAAAAGAGTAAACGAACTGCCGCTTACACACATACACGCATTTACATACTCGCCAAGAGACAACACGCCATCTGCTAAAATAAAAGATAGAGTAAATGGTAAAATTGCAAAAACTAGACACAAAGAGTTAACAAATTTAATAAAAGAGAAAAACTATAAATTTCGTATGCAAAATTGCAAAAATTTAGCTATACTAATAGAAGATGGAAAAGATGAAATCTACCGTGGATACGACGAGTTTTATAACCCAATTTTAGTTAAATCTAGTAGCGATATTAAGCACAACTGGATTTTAGTAGAAAATGCAGATATTAAAGAGGATAAAAATTATGCAATCTACTAATCGTAAAAAGATATTTCCTATAATTGCTACTGCAGTTGCTATATTTTTAGCACTTATTGTTTATATATTTTTAAAGAGCAACTCTGTAACTATGAGTAGTGG
>CAZFCZ010000006.1:0-3827 GCA_964517485.1 uncultured Nitratifractor sp.
TGTATTACCATAGATATCTTTTACAGGATTACCATTGCTATCCATTAATTCAACCTTAGCACCTGCTACACCGCTCTCTTGGTTATCTTGGATACCATTTGCATTTTTATCATGCCATACAAAGTCACCAAGACAAGCTCCGCTCTTACCATAGTAGTGAGATGGGTCTTTATCACTTACTGTTTTACCAGTTGTATCTTTACCTGTTGCAGTTGCAAGGTTTGCATATTGACCAGCCTTAGCAGTACCAGTTTTTGTGCAAGTTTTACTCTCGCCTGGATTTAGGCTTGCTACTGTACAGATAGTTCCCTCTTTATCATCTTTTACTACTACATCTGTTAGTTTTACATTACCAGTATTTTTAACTACATATTTCCAAGTAACTGTGCTTCCAACAGCAACTACTGGACCAGTTCCTGTGTCTGCATCTTGCCCATTTGTGCTCTTTTCTACATCTATTCTTGGATTTATACCATGATAGTGCGATGGATCTCTATCGCTAACAGTTACATTAGATGCCCTACCTGTTACAATCGCCTCGTTTGAATATTGTCCAACTTTTGCTACACCTGTTTTGGTACACATTTTTGAATAACCAGGATAAAGAGAAAAACCAGAACATATTATACCTTCTTTGTCATCATATACAGTAATATAATTTAATGTTACATTACCAGTATTTTTAACTACATACCTCCAAGTTACTGTCGAACCTACTGCTACTGCTGGACCAGTACTATAGTCAGCATCTTGATAATTTGTACTCTTTTCAATATCAATTCTTGGATTTTCTTGAAATGTTTTATATAAACCAAAATCAAAACACATCGTTCTATCACCATTATCTAACTCAATATTGCCAGACCAACCACTATCTGTTTCTATATTAGAGTCTCTTGTGGCATATGATGGATAACCAACATGATATCTAGTTTTATGCCATCCATTTGGTATATCAATTTTAATACGATAATGGTTACTAGAACATAAACCAGTAAATCTATAATAACCTGAACTATTAGTAGTAGTACTTGCTCTGTAACTGCCATCTTTGTAAAGAGTTACTCTTACCCCTGCTATGCCCCGCTCTCCATAATCTTGTAAACCATTCTTATTTGTATCATTCCATACTAGATCACCTAATTGTGCATCACAGCTGCTACACCCACTGCTACTACATCCACTACTACTGCATCCGCTACTGCTGCTGCTACTACAAAGTGCGCCCATACCAGATGTTAACATAGATAAGCCCTGACTACTTTTAGTAAAAGATATTAATCTTCTATATTTTTTTACTTTTGAAAGTTTAATATTATCTAAAAGTAATATAGCATTTTTTGCTACAGCTTTTACTCTAATATATTTTGCATCTTTATTTGCATTTAGCATTAAAGAGTACTCTTTTAAACCTTTATCTTCTACAAAATTATTAACTATCTTTTTAGAGTTATAATCTTTAATCTCTTCTTTTTTCTCATTTAAATACTTTATCTCTACATATGGATACTTAGTGATAAAGTTATCATCTGTATTTATAGCTGCTAAAATATCTAATTTATATATAGAAGATCCATCTATCTCTATATCTCTAGAAAGTTCAGAATCTATTTGACTATCTGCAACTGATATAAGCTCTACTACATTCTCTTTATCTTTATTTTTATAATCTGAGCTATCTAGCTCTACACTATTAACTATCTGCCAATTCTCTAGTGCTCCATCTTCGAAACTACTATTACTTATATCTAATTTTTTTAGCTCTTTTGTTTTATAGATATAAGATACCAATGTAGCACTCTTGATGCTACTTTCACTACTACATATTAGGCTTTCACCTGCAAGTATTGTACTTTTACTACATGTGATACCTTTAGATATTTTAAAGTCACTAATGTAGTTACTTGCGTTAATAACCATATAGCTACTATTAGCTGCCTCTTTGTTTTCGCTAGCTAGTTTAACTAATTTTATATCATCTGTATTAAACTTGCTATAAGCATTTAAACTGACACTCCCAGTAACTAACCCTAGCGCCAAGGCTAAGGATTTAACTTTTGAGTTCATCTTATCTCCTAATTATGTGTTTTAGCATATTCGTATCTAACTTTTTTAGAATAGACACCAATATTGATAGTATAATTATTTCATAATGCACTATAATAAGCTACAAATATGACAAAATGAAAGAATATATCTGCTATTTGAAGTTATTTTTTTTATATCAGAAAAGATAATAAATTTAATTTATAAAAAGAATAGGAATAAAGAAGTTTATTTAATTAATAATTGTTTTTGTTATTATAAATCCTCCAATAACTAGCCAAATAAATATTATTAGTGCTGTAAAAAATGCTTTTTTACCACTATCTTTAAATTTTGAAAAAATAGTACCCATACCTAGAGCTGTCATTGCCATTGTTAATAAAAAGGTATCAATTATATTAATATATACAATATAATTTTTAGATACTATATGTAACGAATTTAATGCAGTAACAAAAATAAAATATACTGCAAACCAAGGTATAACAAGTTTAACTCTATTTTCTCCAGTTCCTGAGTTAAAAGATAAAATTAAACCTAATATTATTAGCATTGGTGCTATTAAAATAACTCGTGTCATTTTTACTATAACAGCACTATGAGCCATCTCTTCACTTGTATTTGGAATAGAAGCAGGTATGGCTACAACTTGTGCTACTTCATGTACACTACTACCAATATATACACCAAATTGGTGTGGACTCATATGCAAAAAACCTGATGCATCTTTTATAAAAGCTTCATACATTAGTGGGTATAAAAACATAGATATTGTGCCAAATAAGACAACCATAGATACAGCAATTGCTGTTTTATATTCAGATGCCTTTAGTACAGGCTCTGTTGCCAATACAGCTGCGGCGCCACATACAGAGGCACCTGAAGCTGTTAAGATAGATGTATCTTTATCCATTTTAAATAGTTTATTACCTACAAATATACCTATAATCATTGTTGTTGTAAGCATTGTTAAAGAGACTAAAAAGCCATCTATACCAATTTTTAATATCTCTTGAAATGTTAATCTAAAACCATAAAGAACAATAGCAAATCTTAATATCTTTTTTGCACTAAATGTTATACCAACTTTTAACTCTTTTGGCATTTTACTCTCTACTGTATTTGCATAAATTATACCTAAAACTATTCCTATTACAAGTGGCGATAAACCTAAATTTTTAATATAGTCTAACTTAGAGATATACATAGCAGCAGTAGAAAATATTGCAACTAACAAAACACCTTGAAGCAAAAAGAGTTTGGCTTTAAACATTATTTACCCTTAATATGAAGTTAAAAATTATATCAAATTATAGTTAAATATAAGTTAAACAAATAATTATATATTATTCTTAATATTCACATAAAAGTAATTTATTATTTTTTATGCTCTAAAATATTACCTTTTCCTCTCTCTAACAGTTTGGTCATACTTTTTTTAATCTCTTTATCACTCTTTTCGTCGCTAATAATATCTAGCATTTTAGAGATGTGTTGGTGTTTAGATTTTATATCTTCTATATAGGCTTGATGTTGTAGTTCGCGCTCCTTTAGCTCTAGCTCTTGGCGTCTTTTTGATAGTGTACTTAGGTACTTTAAGATTGCAAAAAATATTAAAATTAATGCAACAATTATACTAGCAACTTTATATAAAGAGCTATCTTGCTCTTTTAGTTTTACCTCTTTAGAGCTATTTATTTTGGCAACTGTAATAATTTTATTGCTCTCTACTTGTGCTTTTTGTAGCTCTAGCTCTTTTAGTTTTTGCTCTTTTTGGGCAA
>CAZFCZ010000007.1:0-42290 GCA_964517485.1 uncultured Nitratifractor sp.
ACTTCCAAAAGGGTATAAAGTAACTATTCATAATGAGGGTGATGATACACTAGATAGTGATGGTGATCCAGTAACTGGTAAGACTCAAAGTGTTACTCTAGCAGAGGGAGAGTTTAATAGAACACTAGATTTAGGTATCTACCAAGAGGCTTGTTTAGGCGATTATGTATGGTACGATAAGAATGCAAATGGATTACAAGATAGTGATGAGTCGCCAGTTGCTGGCGTAGAGATAGCTCTATATAGCGCAAATGGAGATATTGCTAAAGATAATAATGGAGTAGATGTTAACTCTACAGTAAGTAGCGCTGATGGTAAGTATAAATTCTGCCATTTACCTGCTGGTGAGTACTACATTAAAGTAGTTAAGATTCCAAATGAGTATAAAATAACTACAATTGATGTGTTTAATGACACTCATAATTTAATAGATAGTGATGTTAACCCACATACGCTAGAGAGTACGGTTACAACATTAACTGCTAATGAAAATGACATGAGTTGGGACATTGGTTTAGTAAAAAGTGCTTGTATTGGTAATTTAATTTGGGAAGATATGAATGCTAATGGTATTCAAGATGCTGGAGAAAAAGGTATAGAGGGTGTTTATGTTCAGGTGTTAAAAGGCGATTTATCATTACCGAAAGATGTGTATGGTAATTATGTAAAACCTGTTAGAACAGATAAAAATGGTAACTATACAGTTTGTAATTTACTTCCTGGAGATTACCGTATAGCTGTATCTATTGGTGATGAGTATATTGCTACTGATATGAATATTGGAGATGATGATAAAAAAGATAGTGATATTGATTATGTTTCAAATATTACGGATTCTGTATCTATTAAGAATGAAGATAATATGACTTTAGATGTAGGTTACTTTAGAGAGGCTTGCATTGGTAATAGAGTTTGGTTAGATAGTAATGCAAATGGTGTTCAAGATGAGGGTGAATTAGATATTGAGAGTGCTCATATTACTCTTTATAACGAAGATGGAAGTAGAGCTATTAAATTAGATGGTTCGTATGCATCTGCGGATACAAATGCAACTGGTAATTACCATATTTGTAACCTAAGACCAAGTAAATATATTGTAGAGATTACTAAGCCAGATGGTAGTAACTACTACTTTAGTAGAGCAAGTAAAGATAAAGATTTAGATAGTGCAAATAGTGATACTGATAGTAATATTAACCCAGAATTAACACCTGCAATTAAGGGTAAAAGTGTAGTAGTTGACTTAAGCAGTAATGAAGATGACTTAACATGGGATGCAGGTATGTTTGAACCAGCGTGTATTGGTAACTTTATTTGGGAAGATAAGAATGCAAATGGTATTCAAGATAAAGATGAGAGTGCAATTGAGGGTGTAGAGATTACACTTGCGCCATTAACTGATGAGTTTGGGAATGTTAACCTTAAAGATTTAGATGGTAATGTAATAGGCTCTGTAGATACAAATGCAACTGGCGAGTACAAGTATTGTCAGCTAATACCTGGTAAGTACCAAGTGCAAGTTACAAAAGTGCCAGAGGGTTATATTGTAACAAGAGGCAACCAAGGCGAAGATGATAGTGTAGATAGTGATATTGATACATTCTTAAATAAAAATGGTGGTAATATGCCACAAGAGGTATTAAGTAGTGGCGAAAATAATATGACATTCGATGGAGGTCTATTTAAACCAGCATGTTTAGGTGACTATGTATGGTTTGATGAGAATGCAGATGGAATTCAAGATAGTAACGAAGAGCCAATATCTGGTATGAATGTAAAAATTATACCACAAGAGAACAGTTATGGATATACTAATAATATAGATGTAAATGGCAATAACATAGTTGATAAGATAATTCAAACAGATAGCAGTGGCCATTATGAGTTCTGTAATCTAATACCTGGTGATTATAAGGTTGCATTTAAGAGTGATGAACAATATATAAGTACTAAAAAAGACAATAATAACGATGATAAAAATAGTGATGTTGATGAGTATAAAAATGCTAATGAAGATTGGATAGATACTCACTCGGTTTCTATAAATAGTAATAATAATGCTAATAGTTTAGTGCTAGATGCTGGATTTATTAGAGAGATATGTTTAGGTGATTATGTATGGTATGATGAGAACTTAAATGGTATTCAAGATGAGAATAACTTAGGTGTAGTAGATGTGCCTGTATATCTATATGATGCTCAGGGTAAGCTAGCAAAAGATGTGCATGGTAATGTGGTAAAAGCTACTAAAACTGATAGTACGGGGCAATATAAGTTCTGTCATCTACTGCCAGCTAGGGATTATGTAATTAAGTTTGAAATACCAGAGAATTATGTACCTACGCAAAAAGATAAAGGTAGTGATACACAAGATTCAGATGCTAATGCAGCTGGAAAGATATTTGTAAGAAAACCAGTTAAAGATGACTTAACACTAGATTTAGGAATCTACTGTGAGTGTGATGACTGGCAAGTACAACCGCAGGAGTATAAACCTCTAAAAGCACCAGCACTTAACTTTGCTGGAGCATTAGCTATACTAGCAGTTCTTATGTTAATGGCTAGAAGAAGAGATTAGTCTCTTCTTTAACTACTTATCCTAAGGCTAAACTACTGCCTTGGGTTTCTTTTTTTTAATTTTTTAATAATTTTGGTATAATCTCTATAAAAAAGGTATAGAGTATGAGAGATAAGACTTTAGCGCTTCAGGCTGGGTATGATAAGGGTGAATTTGGGGCTATGAGTGTGCCAATATACCAAACTACTGCTTATGAGTTTAGAGATAGTGAACATGCTGCTAATTTGTTTGAGCTAAAGGAGCTTGGTAATATTTATACAAGACTTAATAACCCTACAACTGATATTTTTGAGAAGCGTTTTTGTGCTTTAGAAGATGGTTATGGGGCGGTTGCTACTGCTAGTGGTACTGCTGCTATATTTTATACATTTGCAAATGTTGCAGAGGCTGGAGATAATATTATTATTGCTAAGCAAAGTTATGGTGGTACATTAACGCTTGGGGCTCATACGATTAAGCGTTTTGGAATAGAGGCGAGATTTTTTGATATTCATAATTTAAATGAGCTTGAGAGCCTAATTGATGATAAGAGTAAAGTTATATTTTTTGAGGTTATTCCAAACCCAGCAATTGATATGGCAGATATAGAAAAAATTGTTCAAATTGCAAAAAAACATAACATTATTTTGTGTGCAGATAACACTGTAGCTACGCCAATTTTATGTAAGCCTTTAAGTTTAGGGGTTGATGTAGTTGTTCATAGTACTAGTAAGTACTGCAATGGGCAAGGTAGTGCAATTGGGGGTATTATTGTAGAGAGTAAAAGTGCAACTACTAAGATAAAAAACAACCCAAGATATAGCCACTTTAATGAGCCAGATTTAAGCTATCATGGGCTTGTTTATACCACTTTGGATATGCCAATATTTACCCTAAGAGCAAGATTAGCACTACTTAGAGACTTTGGTGGGGCACCTAGCCCGTTTAATTCGTGGCTTAATATTCAGGGGTTAGAGACCATGCCTTTAAGAGTGCAACAACACTCTAATAGTGCACTTAAGATTGCAAAGTTTTTAGAGGCGCATCCAAAGGTTTTAAAGGTTAACTACCCTGGTTTAGATAGTAGCAAAAGTAATAAATTTGCAAAAAAATATCTAAAAGATGGTATGGCTAGTGGATTGCTTAGTTTTGAGGTTAAAACAAAAGAGCAGGCGCAAAAAATTGCAGAAAATAGTAAGATTTTCTCTTTGGTTGTAAATATTGGAGATAGCAAATCTATAATTACGCACCCAGCAAGTACGACGCATCAGCAGTTAAGCCAAGAAGAGCTAGAGGCGGCGGGTGTTCCTGCTGGATTAATTAGGTTGAGTGTTGGGCTAGAAGATAGTAGCGATTTAATTGAAGATTTAGAAAACACTCTTAGCTTAATTTAGGTACAATTACGAAAAAAATAAAAAGTAGCATATGGATATTACAACAAAAGTTGCGCATTTTACTTCGCCTCTTTACTTAGAGAGTGGGCGTATTTTAGAGCCTTATGATATTATTTACGAAACATACGGCACACTAAATGAAGCTAAAGATAATGTTATATTAATCTGCCACGCACTTAGTGGTTCGCACCATGCTGCAGGTTTGTACGAAAACGACAGAAAACCTGGCTGGTGGGATGGACTAATTGGAGATGGCAAGAGCATTGATACTACAAAGTATTTTGTAATTTGCTCTAATACAATAAGTTCGTGCTTTGGGAGTACGGGGCCTATGAGTGGGCAGTATCCGTCTAATGAGCCATATAGATTAAGATTTCCTGTGGTTACTATTAAAGATATGGTAAAAGCGCAAATGAACTTACTCTCGTCGCTTGGAATTTACAGTGTAGAGTCGATTATTGGTGGTTCTATGGGTGGTATGCAGGCTTTGCAGTTTGCTGTGGATTATCCAAATTTTGCTAAAAGTATTATTGCAATGGCTGCAACTTACGCAACGCAACCGTGGGCTATTGCATTTAATAAAGTTGCAATAGAGGCAATTAGAAGAGATGTAAGATTTAACAATGGTAACTACCATAAAGATGAGTTTAAAGAGGTAGGCTGTGATGGCTTGGCAATTGGTAGGATTGCGGGGCATATATCGTACCTTTCGCCAGACTCTATGGAGGATAAATTTGGTAGAAGATATGTATCGAATGATGGACTTTTTGAACTATTTGGAAGGTACGAAGTAGAGAGATATATGGAGTACAATACAGGTAATTTTGCAAAAATGTTTGACCCACTTAGCTACCTATATATTGTTAAGGCTATTAATACATTTAATCTATCGCGTGGGTATGAGTCGCTTTATGAGGCTATATCTAGAATTAAGGCAGAGGTAAATTTAATAAGCTTTAGCGGAGATTTGCTATTTTTACCAAGAGAGATGGAGCATTTGGCTAAAATGTTAAAAAGAGATAATAAGAAGTATAGTTACCACGAGATAGATAGCGACTATGGGCATGATGCATTTTTAGTAGAGTTAGATAAGTTTAAAGATATAGTATCGGAGATTTTAGATAGATGAAAACAGCAACATTTGAAGAGAATTTAGAGCTTACAAAAGGCTATATAGAGAGATTAATGGATAAAGATGTAACACTAGAAGAGTCTATAGAACTATATCAGAAGGCGCAAGATGTAATAGCACAAGCGCAAAAGATGCTAGAAGAGGCAAAACTAAAAGTAGATGAGATTAAAAAAGATAGAAGCGGAGTTGATAGATGAAAGAGTTAGTAGTTGGACTTTTGCAACTGCCAACGCTTGGGCTTAATACGACTAGGTTGGAGTTCTATTTAAAAAAGGCAAAAGAGAGAGATTGTAAGCTTTTGCTTTTTGGGGAGTATGTGCTAAATCCATTTTTTAAGGAGTTAGAGAACTTTCCTAAGAGTATGCTAAAGAAGCAAACGGAGTCTAATATAAAACTGCTAAAAAAGCTTAGTAAAGAGTTTGATATTACTTTGGTAGCGCCAATTGTAGAGGTTAAAGGTAGTAAGTTTTATAAAAAAATTGTAAAGATTTCGCCTAAATCTACAAGTTACTATACGCAGCAAATTTTAATAAACTACAACTTTTGGAATGAAGAGAAGTTTTTTAGTAATCCAATAAAAGAGCTAGATGAGGCAATGGTATTTACAATAGATGGCTTTAAAATTGCTATTCTTGGGGGCTTTGAGTTGCATTTTGATAAACTTTGGGAGTCTATTAAAAGAAAAGGTGTAGACTTAGTTTTACTACCGACTGCATCTACTTTTGAGTCTAAGAAGCGATGGAGAGAGCTTGTTAAGATGAGAGCATTTACAAACAATTGCTATATTTTGCGTGCAAATAGAGTAGGCGAGTATAAAGACGAAGAGTATAAGTGGTATTTCTATGGAGACTCTTTATTTGTAAACCCTGATGGCGATATCGATATGCGCTTAGAAGAGAGAGAGTCTATGCTAATAGAGCCAATAACAAAAGAGGAGCTAGCAGAAGCAAGAAGAGGGTGGGGCTTTGGCGCTGCGCTTAGAAAAAGAGGCGAAATTTAATGCAAAACTACTACTCTAGACAGGTTATGCTATGGGGCGAAGAGACCCAAAAGAGCTTAAGTAGCAAGAGAGTTTTAATTGTAGGTAGCGGTGGGCTTGGCTGCTCTGTAGCACTTGCATTAAGTGGTAGTGGCATAAGTACTGTTGATATTGTAGATTTTGATAGGGTAGAAGAGCACAATATTCATAGGCAACTACTTTTTAATTTAGAAGATATTGGAGAGTTTAAAGCTAAAGTAGCGGTTGAAAAAATTTTAAAAAGAGCACCAAATTTAAGTGCTTATGCTTACACAGTAGCGTTTGAAGAGTTTATTAAAAGTAAAAAAGAGTACGATTTAATAGTTGATGCAACAGATAATTTATATGCTAGAGAGCAGATTGATATCTACGCAAAAGAGCTAAATATCGCTTGGATTTATGGGAGTGTAGAGGAGTTTAATGGGCAAGTTTGTCTATTTGATAGTGCTACTTTTGGTATCTTTGCAAAAAGAGATGTGGAGTCTAAGGGTATTGCAGCACCAATGGTTATGCAAGTTGCAGCCTTTGAGGCAAATTTAGCACTAAGATATTTAGCAAATTTGAAAGTTGCAAGTGATATTTTGTACTATTTATACTATAATAGTAGTGGCGAATTTGAGATTAAAAAATTTAAGTTAGGAGTTTAATTTATGAAAAAAATAGTTTTAGGGTTAGGTGTGGCTGTATTGGTACTTAGTGGCTGTACGCAAGAGACGCAAAATAAGCTTAGTCGTTCTATTCAAAACTGGACAGGAACAGATGGAGTTTTAGATGTTTACATGGGCAGCAAATTGGTTAAGAGATTTATTAAAATCGATAAACTATCTACTGCTTATGGAACAGACGATGGAAAGCCTAGACCATATAGATTTGGATATGGGTATGACGATAAGAACTTTAACTTAAAAAAAGATGCTGGAGAGAAGAAGGTATATTTTGAGTTATCTGACTACTCTACACCATATGTATTTTATGAGAACAACTAATAAGGAGAGTTAAAATGAGTATTAAATATGTATCAACACCAAATGCACCAGCTGCTATTGGCCCATACTCGCAAGCGATTATTGCTAATGATATGGTTTACACATCGGGTCAGATTGCATTAACGCTAGATGGCTTAATTAAGTGCGAAGATGTAGAGGGTCAAACAAGACAAGTTTTAAAGAACTTAAGTGCAGTTTTAGAAGAGGCAAATAGCTCTTTAAGCAATGTAATTAAGACTACAATCTATTTAGCATCTATGGATGATTTTAAAGCAGTTAACGAAATTTATGCAGAGTTTTTTGGCGAGCATAGACCTGCTAGAAGTACAGTTGCGGTTAAGACTTTGCCTCTAGATGTAAAAGTAGAAATAGATGCAATTGCACTACAAGACCCACTAAATACATATATGCAATAACTTTTTTGTACTCTTAATTTGGTACTCTAGATATTAGATTACCAATTTAGAGAGTACTAAGATATGTAACCTTTATACCCATTATCTATACCCGATATTTGCAATAATACACCAATAGTTACTTATGCTAATATATTTGTGTAACTTAGAGTTACAATTCTCTTTTAAAATATAATAAATATTGCTACTTAAATAGTTACTTTACATATAACCTGATAAACTGTTTTCATAATAATTAAAATCGGAGGTTACTTAAATGTCATTACCAAAAATTATATGGTCAAAAATTGATGAGGCGCCAGCACTGGCTACTTACTCTTTGTTACCAATTGTAAATAAATTTACACAAGCAGCAGGAGTAGAAGTTGTTACTAGCGATATCTCATTGGCAGGTAGAGTACTTGCAGCTATGGGTCTTGCAGAAGATGAATTAAGCAAATTAGGAGAGGTTGTACTACAGCCTGATGGAAATATTATTAAGCTTCCAAATGTTTCTGCATCTATTGGTCAGTTAAAAGATTGTATTGCTGAATTACAAGGGCAAGGTTTTGATATTCCTAACTTCCCTGAAAACCCACAAACTGATGAGGAGAAAGCTCTTCGTTTAAAATATAACACTTGTCTTGGTTCGGCAGTTAACCCAGTATTAAGAGAGGGTAACTCAGATAGAAGAGCAGCAAAAGCTGTTAAGAAATTTGCGCAAAATAACCCACACAGACTTAAGCCATTTGCAGAGAATTCAAAAGCTTATGTTGCACACATGGCTGGTGATGGAGACTTTTATGGAAATGAAAAGTCTGTTACTATGGAAAAAGGTCAAAAGGTAACAATTGCATTAAATGGCAAAGAACTAACTACGATAGAAGCACTTGATGGCGAAGTATTAGATGGTACATTTATGTCTGTTGCTAAACTTAAAGCATTTATCGCTAAGAGTATTGAAGATGCAAAAGCAAATGGTGTTTTATGGTCTATTCACCTTAAAGCTACAATGATGAAAATCTCTGATCCAATTATGTTTGGTCATGCATTTACTGTATTTTTTCAAGAGGTATTCGATAAGTATGCAGATACTTTTGCGGAGTTAAAAGTTAATCCAAATCTTGGTATGAGCGACCTAGAGAAGAAGATTGCAGGACACGCTAAAGAGGCAGAGATTAAAGCTGCATTCCAAGCTGTAGTAGAGAGCGACAATCCAGAGATTGCAATGGTAGATAGCGATGCTGGTAAGACTAACTTTAATGCATCTAACGATGTTATTATTGATGCTTCTATGCCTGTTGTTGTAAGAGAGGGTGGTAAGCAGTGGAACAGAAATGGTGATGCTGTAGAGTGTGTTGCTGTAATTCCAGATAGCACATATGCAATGTTCCACGAAGAGATGGTAGCTGATTGTGTTAAGAATGGTCAGTACGATGTAACTACAATGGGTACAATGCAAAATGTTGGTCTTATGGCACAAAAAGCAGAAGAGTATGGTTCTCACCCAACTACATTTGAACTAGCAGAAGCTGGAACTGTTACAGTAACTGCTCAAGATGGTACAGAGTTAATGAGTTTCGAGTGTGAAGCTGGCGATATTTGGAGAATGAGTAGAGCTAAAGATATTCCTATTAAAGATTGGATTAGACTTGCAGTAGAGCGTGGTCAGATAGAGCAAATACCTGTAATTTTCTGGTTAGATAAAAACAGAGCTCACGATGCACAGATGATTAAAAAAGTAGAAAAATACCTTCCTGAGTTTAATACAGAAGGACTTGATATTCAGATTATGGATGTAACAAGTGCTACTAGATTTACAAACGAAAGAATTAGAAGAGGCGAAAATACAATCGCTGTTACTGGAAATGTATTAAGAGACCACTTAACTGATATGTACCCAATTTTGGAGCTTGGAACATCTGCTAAGATGCTTTCTATTGTTCCTCTATTAGCTGGTGGTGGATTGTATGAGACTGGTGCTGGTGGATCTGCTCCTAAGCATGTTGACCAATTCTTAAAAGAGGGTCACTTAAGATGGGATAGCCTTGGAGAGTTTTTAGCACTTGCAGAGAGCTTAAGATTTATTGGTCAAAAGCACTCAGACGAGAAGCTTGCTGCACTTACAGCTGCACTTGACATTGCAAATGAGGGTTACTTAGATAACAACAAAGCTCCAAGTAGAAAATGTGGTGAGCCAGATAACAAAGCTAGTCACTTCTATGTAGCTATGTATTGGGCAGATGCACTTGCAAATGGAAGCAATGCAGAATTAGCTCAGAAGTTTGCACCAGTAGCAAAAGCACTTAAAGAGAACGAAGCAAAAATTATTGAAGAGCTTTTAGCTGTTGAGGGTAAAGCTCAAGATATTGGTGGATATTTCCACCCTAATGATGAGTTGGCAGAAAAAGCAATGAGACCTTCGGCTACGCTAAACTCTATTATTGATTCAATATAATCTAATAATTCTAAAAGTAAACAGATAGTGTAAATTATCTGTTAAATTTAGCCCTCTTAAGGGCTAATTACTACCTAATAATATATAATAACAAAGTACTTTAGCCTACATATAGACAAAGAGAGTTAAGAACTTTTAGAAGTTTTTATCTGTCTTGTTAGTAGTTTAAAGTGCAATTTAAAAGGAGTCTATATGGAAAAGAAAAGAGGTAAAAAAGTAACAATTATTGGTGCTGGCAATGTTGGTGCAACAGTTGCATACTCTTTAGCAATGAAAGGAATTTGCCACGAAGTAGTGCTAAGAGATAGAAATCCAGATATATCTAAAGGAAAAGCTTTAGATATGAGTCAAGCTGCAAATGCTGCAAGAATGCACACAGTAGTAACAGTAGCAGAGCATGCAGAGCAGATGAAAGATAGTGATGTAGTTGTAATTACAGCTGGAAGTCCAAGAAAACCAGGTATGAGTAGAGATGACCTTTTAATGATAAATGCAGAGATTACAAAAGAGGTTATTCAAGATGTAAAAAAATATGCTCCTGATTCTATAATAATTATGGTTTCTAATCCACTTGATGTAATGACATATGTTGCACTTAAAGAGTCTGGTTTTCCAAAAGAGAGAGTTATTGGAATGGCAGGAATTTTAGATAGCGCAAGAATGGCTCACTTTATTTATGAAAAAATTGGCTATGGTGCTGGACAAATTAGAGCATCTGTAATGGGTGGTCATGGCGATACTATGGTTCCACTACCTAAGTTTTCAACTGTAGCTGGTGTTCCTTTATCTGATATTTTAAGTAAAGATGAGATTACAGAAATTGTAGAGAGAACACAAAACGGTGGTGCAGAGATTGTAGGTTATTTAAAAACTGGTAGTGCATATTACGCACCTGCTAAATCTACAGCAATTATGGTAGAGGCTATCTTAAAAGATACTAAGCAAATTCACCCTTGTGCAGTATTTTTAGATGGTCACTATGGATATAGCGATGTTGTATCTGGTGTTCCTGTTGCTCTTGGTGCTAATGGTGTAGAGAAGCTATTTGAGATGACATTAAATGACGATCAAAAGAGCAGATTTGCACATAGCGTTGCATCGGTAAAAGAGATGATAGATGTTCTTAAAGAGAAGAATTTTTTTGATAACTAAAAAAGGATTATAATGAGAGTAGTTGAGTTTGAAGATGTAGTAACAGCTATTAAAAATATGATAAAAGTTACTGCTACAAATTTGCCAGAAGATACGCTTAGTGCACTACAAGAGGCGTACGATAACGAAAAATCAGAAGTTGCAAAAGAGGTTATTGCTCAGCTTTTAGAGAATGCTAAAATTGCAAAAGACGAAGAGCGTCCACTGTGCCAAGATACTGGACTTGCAGTATTTTTTGTGCGTGTTGGCGAAGAGGTGCAAATTAATGGTGGTACACTAAGAGAAGCTATTAATAGAGGTACCGAGCTAGGATACGAAGAGGGGTACTTAAGAGCATCAACTTGCGAGCCATTTAGCAGAGCAAACCTAAAAGATAAAATAGGCTATAACCTACCTGCCATTATACATTTTGATTTAGTAGAGGGCGATAAGATAGATATTGAGTACGCTGCTAAAGGTGGCGGTAGCGAGAATGTTAGCCGTGCTCGTGTTTTCCCGCCAGCTGCTGGAAAAGATGGTATTGTTGAGTATGTTAAAGAGGTAATTAGTGATGCTGGCGGAAACCCATGCCCTCCAATTACTGTTGGTGTAGGTATTGGTGGAACATTTGAGAAAGCTTGTATAAGCTCTAAGCATGCGCTATTTAGAGATGTTGGTACTAAAAATCCAGATCCTGAGATGGATGAGCTAGAGCAGATTATTTTAACCGAGGTTAATAAGCTTGGAATTGGTGCAATGGGAATGGGCGGAACAAAGACTGCACTTGCTGTTCATATAGAGTCTAATCCTTGCCATATCGCATCTTTGCCAGTTAGTGTTAATGTACAGTGTCATAGTTCTAGACATGCACATATTACAATTTAAGGGGTTTAAATGGCAACATACAATTTAACAACACCTCTAAAAGAGGAAGATACAAGAGTACTAAAAGCTGGAGATGTAGTAAACTTAACTGGAGTTATATATACTGCAAGAGATGCAGCGCACAAGAAGTTAGTAGACTTAATAGAAGCTGGCAAAGAGCTGCCTTTTGATTTAGAAGGTAGTGTTATATACTTTGTTGGGCCAACACCTCCAAAGCCAGGCGACCCAATAGGAAGTGCTGGGCCAACTACAAGTTATAGAATGGATAGTTTCTCTCCAACGATGTTAAAGAATGGCTCTAAAGGAATGATAGGTAAGGGTAAAAGAAGCCAAGAGGTTAAAGATGCTTGTAAAGAGTATGGCGGAATTTATTTTGGGGCAACTGGTGGTGCAGGTGCACTACTTGGTAAAAGAATTAAATCTGCCGAGGTTATAGCATACCCAGAATTAGGGCCTGAGGCTGTAAGAAGATTAGAGGTAGAGGGCTTTCCTGTAACTGTAATTAACGATACTCATGGTAATGATCTTTATCAAATGGGTAGAGAGCAGTTTGAGGTTAAAGATTAATTTAGAGTCAATTGACTCTAAATAGATAAGCATACAATCCATTACCATTTTCTACATTAGATATAAGCTCTTTTGACTCTATAGTTAGATTTAAATCTTTTGCAACTGCTTCTGTAGCACTTGTACTATTAATTGTAATATTGTGCTCATATTTTTTAACTATATCTTTTAATTGTTGCCAAATATTTAGATAATTTTTTATAAATTTAGACTCTATATTTATAATTTTTAATTTATCAAAATCTAAAAGCAAAGACTCTACTGTAGCAATTGCGCCATTTGTGTAGCCATTATACGATAGATATAGAGACTCTAGAAGTTTTTGAATTATAGTATTGTATAATTTTAACTCATCGTTATTTAAAGCTGATTCTTGAGTAATATATAATGACTCTAAAGCTCTATAAAGCCATATTGTTAAAGCACTTGTATTTGTAGTTGAGCTTAAATTTTCTAGTAGTAAAATATAACTACCTTCTTTAAGAGTTTGGCTATCGATATCGTAAATTGATTCTACAACTTTTGTATCTTTTTTACACTCTTTTGTAGCATCTATTAATAGATTTTTTGTATCGTTTAGAATATGTGTATTTAGTAATTTAAAGTTATCTTTTTCTAGATGTTGCTTTATATTAGTTTGTGTTAAAAACTCTTTAATATTTTTATACTTTATACTCTTTTTATTGTAACCAATACTCTTAAGATAGCAGTTAATACCACCTTGTAGCCCTTGATATCTTTTAAAAATATAGTAGTTGCTCTCTTTGTTAGATAGAACCTCTAGATAATTCATATATTTATTTGGTTTTATGCTCTCTATTGGTGTAATTGAAGTAAATATTACTCTAGATATTAACCTATTTTGTGCATTCTTAATACTATCTTGTAAAATCTCTTTTGTGCCAAATTTATAGAATGTATCCTCTTTTAGGTAGTTAATGGAGTTAGTTGGTGTATATATTTTTATTATTGCGGTAGCTCCACTGTTACATGCTTTAAATTTAGTATTAAATTTTACTCTAGTAACTTCGCTACTACTAAGTGTTAAAGAGTTATCAACTAGCGCTAAAGAGCCATCTGTTACCTCTATTTTAAATGTAGTATTTTTATAGTTTTTTAATTTAAATAGCTCGTTAGGAAGTAGAGATAATTTATATATTTTATATTTTTTGTTATCTGGCGCAGATATAAGTGTTAAGTTAGAGTTGCCACTGCTATCTTGATTGCTCTGTATTAATTCGTTTAGTGTTATACCAAGGGTTGAAGCAATATTTATAAGCGTAGATATAGTGGGGTTTGAGCGCCCCTCTTCTAGCCCAAAAAGTGTAGATTTTGATATATTAGCATCGTTAGCTAATTTAGAGAGCGAAATTTTGTTTAGTAATCTGTGGTATTTAATTTTTGAACCTATATTTGTTATTTTATTTTCTATTGTTTTCATCTATTATCCCAATTTATCTTAGTTTTATTAAAAAGCCTACAGCAGGCGCTTTGATTGCAATTATATTATACCAATAATGCATTTGTGGATATAAAAAAATAACTATATGAAATATGAGTTTAGATATAATAATAAAACTACTATAAAAGTAAATAGTATTCATAATTTAAGGAATAAAAATGTTTATCGATAAAGTTGAACTTACTGTAAGTTCAGGTAAAGGTGGAGCGGGTTGTGTTTCGTTTCATACAGAGAAATTTGTTACAAAAGGTGGACCAGATGGTGGAGATGGCGGAAGAGGAGGCTCTGTATTTTTTAAAGTAGACGCAAATACAGATACACTCTCTTATTACCGTGGTAAACGCCATCTAAAAGCAAAAAACGGAAGACCTGGAGAGGGTAGAAAGAGATTTGGTAAAAAGGGCGAAGACTTAACTCTAACAGTGCCACCAGGAACGCAAGTAATAGATGCGCTAAGTGGAGAAGTGCTGTTAGATTTACTAGAAGATAAAACTGTAATAGAGTTTTTACATGGTGGTAAAGGTGGGCTAGGAAATGTGCACTTTAAAGGCCCAACTAACCAAAGGCCAACATATGCACAACCTGGATTACCTGGAGTTATTAAAGAGATTAGACTAGAGCTTAAATCTATTGCAGATGTTGGTTTAGTAGGGTTTCCAAATGTTGGTAAATCTACACTTATATCGTCGCTATCTAATGCTAGGCCAGAGGTTGCAAATTACGAATTTACAACACTAACACCAAAGCTAGGTGTTGTGCAAATTAGCGAGTATGAGTCGTTTTTAATGGCGGATATTCCTGGTATTATAGAGGGTGCAAGTGATGGTAGAGGTTTAGGGTTAGATTTTTTAAGACACATAGAGAGAACAAAAACACTACTCTATTTAATAGATGCAACAAACTACAGAGAGATGAAGTATCAGCTAGAAGCCCTTAAAGAGGAGATAAATAGATACTCTGACTCACTAAGTAAAAGAGCGTATGCAATTGCAATAACAAAAATAGATGCAGTAGTTGATGATGAGCTAAATAGCAAAATAGATGAGTTCTTTAGAGATATTAATGTAGAGACAAATAATAAGTGTAGCCTCTTTAGTGCAACTAAAAATCTAAGCTCATACCTGCAAGATAAAGAAGATTGGGAAGACTTTGACTACTCTAAACCGATATTTGTATTGCCTATATCTTCTGTATCTAGAGTAAATTTAGATGCATTAAAGTTTTTATTATTTAAATTAGTAAAGAGTAAAAAAGAGGAAGAGTAATTGAAAAGAGTTGTAATTAAAGTTGGCTCTCATGTTTTAACAGAGGGTGGAAAGATTGCATTAGAGCGTTTGGGTAATTTAGTAGATTTAATTGCTAAGCTTCATATTAGTAATAAAGAGGTTATATTAGTTAGCTCAGGCGCAGTAGCAGCTGGGTTTACAAAGATATCTATAGATAGAACTAAAGTGGAACAAAAGCAAGCATTAGCAGCAATAGGGCAACCACTTTTGCTAAAGCACTATCAGGATGCATTTGATAAGTTTAATATTATAACAGCGCAAGTTCTATTAACAGCAGACGATTTTGACTCTAGAAAAAGAACCAAATACGCTAAAGGTGCAATAGATACTCTACTTAAAAACAAAATTGTACCAATTATAAACGAAAACGATGTAACAGCTACAGAAGAGCTACTATTTGGCGATAACGATAGACTCTCGGCTCATGTAGCCTACTTTTTAGATGCAGATATTTTAATTATTTTATCAGATATAGATGCATACTATACTGACGATCCGCACAAAAATACTAATGCAAAGCCTCGTAAAGTAGTTAATACACTTAGCCAAAATGAGTTAGTTGCTACATCTACTCCTAATGGCGAGTTTGCAACAGGTGGTATTGTTACAAAACTACAAGCTGCTAACTTTTTACTACAAAGAGGTAAATCTATGTTTTTAGCAAGCGGATTTAACCTAAAAGATGTAGAGAGTTTTGTAGTAGATAATAATCATAATGGTGGAACACTATTTATAAAGGAAGAAGATGATTAATGTTGTATATATGGGTACGCCAGAGTATGCAAAAATTATACTAGATGCTTTAATTAAAGATAGTGAAATTAATGTAAACTTAGTACTAACACAGCCAGACCGCCCAGTTGGTAGAAAAAAGGTTTTAACTCCACCACCAGTTAAAGAGTTGGCACAAGAGTTTAATATAGATGTTTTGCAGCCAAATAGGTTAAGAGATAGCGGTATTAAAGAGGCTATAGAGAGTAAAAAGCCAGACTTTATTATAGTTGCAGCATTTGGGCAAATTTTGCCTAAAGAGATTTTAGATATTGCTCCATGTATTAATTTGCACGCATCTATATTACCATTTTATAGAGGTGCATCACCTATACAGAGTGCATTTTTAAACGACGATTTATATAGTGGTGTTACTGCTATGCTAATGGATGAGGGGTTAGATACTGGTGATATTTTGGCATTTAAATATATTAAAACAAAAGATGCACCGCTTCTTCCACTAATGACTCAAGAGTTAAGCACACTTGCAGCAGATTTAACAATAAGTGTTATTAAGAATTTTGATGCAATTAATCCAATGCCTCAGCTTAATGCAATATCGTCTAATTGCAAAAAAATTAGTAGAGCAGATGGACTAGTAGATTTTACTAATGCAAATGCTCTGTATAAAAAATATTGCGCATTCTTTGGCTGGCCAGGAGTCTTTTTAGAGAGTGGCCTAAAGCTTAGTGATATTAGTTTAGTTAGTACTAGTACAAGCCATTTAGCTGGCGAGGTAGTAGAGATAAAAGAGAACTCAGTAGTTGTTGGCTGCACTATTGGTTCGCTTGAGATTGCTACAATACAGCCACCATCTAAGGCTAAAATGAGTGCAAAAGCTTATATAACTGGTAAAAGGGTAAGTGTTGGAGATACGCTACTTTGATAAATTAGAATCTACCCAAAAGTACTTAATACAGCAGGTAAAAGAGGCTAAAGTAACTACAGAGCTTGCAGTTGTTGCAAAAGAGCAAATTACTGGTGTTGGTAGCAGAAATAACAGCTGGCAAACTAATAGGGGTGATTTGACTTTCTCTTTTGTAGTCGAGAGAGACTCTTTACCTAAAGATTTGCCAATTAGTTCTGCTTCGATTTTTTTTGCATTTATAATGAAGCAAATTTTACACGAATATGACAAAAACTGTTGGTTAAAATGGCCTAATGATATCTATATAAAAAACAAAAAAGCGGGTGGTATTGTTACACAACTTTTAAAACAGCACTTAGTTGTGGGAATAGGGATAAATATAACCAATTCAAATAGTAATTTTGCAAAATTCGATAAGATAAAAAATGTAGAAAATATGTTAACTTCATATTTTATGCTATTAAAAAATTCTAAAAATTGGCAGGAAGTTTTTAGCAAATATAAGATAGAATTTGAAAAGCAAAAAAGTTTTAGCGTGCATATTAAAGGTAAAAAAACAACTTTAAAAGATGCCAAGTTGTGCGATGATGGCGCACTATTAGTAAATAATGAAAGGATATATAGCTTAAGATGAGTGAAGTAATAAGCATAGCCAACCAAAAGGGTGGTGTAGGAAAAACAACAACAGCTGTAAATCTTGCTGCCTCTTTATCGAAAGAGGGTAAAAGAGTGTTGCTAATAGATGCAGATCCACAAGCAAATGCAACTACAAATTTAGGTTTCCAAAGAAGCGATTACGAGTTTAATATATATCATGTACTAATAGGGAATAAAGAGCTAAACGATATTATAGTTAGTACAGAATTTAAAAAGTTAGATTTAGCACCATCTAATATTGGTTTAGTTGGAATCGAAAGAGAGTTCTACGATAAAAAGAATAAAAACAGAGAGCTAATTTTAAAGAAAAAAATAGAGAAAGTAAGAGATAGCTACGACTATATTATTATAGATTCTCCACCAGCACTTGGACCAATAACAATTAACGCACTTGGTGCTTCTGATTCTGTTATTGTTCCTATACAGTGTGAATATTTTGCACTAGAGGGGCTAGCGCAGCTAATGAACACAATAGGATTAATAAGAAAGTCTATAAATCCTAAATTAAAAATTAAAGGCTTCTTACCTACTATGTACTCTGGGCAAAACAACCTTTCAAAGCAGGTTTTAGCCGATTTAGAGAGACACTTTAAGGACTCTTTATTTAAAAATAAGAAAAATTACATTGTTGTTCCAAGAAATGTAAAAATAGCAGAGAGTCCAAGCTTTGGAGAGCCTGTTATTACATATGCTGCAAAATCTAAAGGTTCGCAAGCTTACAAGGCGCTAGCAACTGCAATTATTAAAAGTAGATAACTATGGCTAAAAAGAGTGGCTTAGGTAGAGGTTTAGGAGCTATATTAGACGAAATAGGCTCTAACTATGAGAGCGAATATAATGAAGCAGTAAAAGATAGCTCTAGTGAGTTAGTTGCCGATATAGAGATTAACTCAATAGAGCCCAATCCATACCAACCAAGAAAACACTTTGATAAAGATAGACTTTTAGAGTTATCTAACTCTATTAAAGAGCACGGGCTACTGCAGCCAATAGTTGTAATTAATCACGAAGACAGATATATTCTAATAGCAGGCGAGAGAAGATTAAGAGCATCTAAACTTGCAAAGTTTGATACAATTAAAGCAATTGTAGCAGATATAGAGCTAGATGAGCTTAGACTTAGAGAATTAGCTCTAATAGAGAACATTCAAAGAGAGAATCTAAATGCTGTAGAGCTTGCAAACTCATATAAAGAGTTAATAGAGGTACACGAAATTACACATGATGAGCTATCAAACATTGTGCATAAGAGTCGTTCACAAATTACTAATACTTTAAGACTTCTTAACTTAGATGAGTATGCGCAAGCTGCAATTATTGATAACAGAATATCTCAAGGTCATGCTAAAGTTTTAGTTAGTTTACCAAAAGAGAAACAGAAATTATTAGTAGATACTATAGTTGGTCAGAAGTTAAGTGTTAGAGAGGTAGAGGCTATTGCTAAAAACTTAAGAGAAGACAAAACTAAACCAATTAAAGATGCAATTAAGCCACAATCTTTTAAAATTTCTAAAGAAAAAATTAAACAAATTCAAGAAGTGTTACCTTTTGATATTAAGGTAAAAAAAGCAAGTGTAGAGATATTACTCGATTCAGAAGATAAATTAGATAAATTTATATCCTTTATTACTAAAACAGCTAAAAATTAACCCCTATTTAAATGCTAAAATGCTAAAATTGCGCATATTTTTATAGGAGGGCAAATGCTAACACTGTCACCATCGTTAATGCTGATTGTTTTGCTACTATTTATAGGCTTAATTGTCTATTTAGATAAAGCACTATATCAGCCAATAATTAACTTTATGGATCAGCGTGATATGACTATTGCTAAAGACGCTAAAGAGTCGCAAGAGCTTTCTAGTAGTGCTGATGAGTTACTACAAGAATCTACTGCGATTTTAGATAGCGCCAAGCAAGAGGCAAATGCGTTGCGTCAAGCTGCAATTGATGAAGCTAATAGTGAATCAGAAAAATTGTTAAATAGCAAAGAGGCAGAGCTTGAAAAAGCTTACGAAGAGTTTACTAAGAAATTAGAAGAGGAGAAAGAAGAACTTAAAAATGGTCTTTTATCTCAAGTTCCTCTAATTAAAGAGTCTCTTAAAGCTAAATTTTCTCAGCTATAAGGATTAAGATATGAGTAAATATTTTAAAGTAATGGCAATACTAGCAATTCCAGCAATGCTGTTAGCTAGTGGCGACAATAAAATGGCAGAGCAATATTTAGAGCTTACAGGGCGTGCAACTGATTTTGGTCCTAGAGTTTTTAACTTTACACTTTTAGTTGCGCTACTTTATTATCTTTTAGCTAATCCTTTAAAAGATTTTTTAAAGGGTAGAAGTGACTCGATTGCTTCTGAATTAGCAGAGATTGAAAAGAGAAGACAAGCTTCTAAAGATGCAAAAGTTGAAGCAGAGCAAGAGCTTGAAAGTTCTAAAGCAAAAGCTAAAGATATTGTAAAAGATGCTAAAGCAGAGATATCTATTATTAAAGATAAAATTGCTAAGCAAACAGAGCAAGAGTTAGTTACACTTGATAAAGTTTCTACAGAAAAGATGGATATAGAGAAAAGAAAGCTTCTAAAAGAGACAACTCTTAACATCTTAAACGAAAATATCGGTAGCGATGACATACCTTTAGATGCTTCTAAGATTGTAAATATTGTAACAAAAGAGGTGGCGTAATGGGTATGCTAGTAGCAAAAAAATATGCTAAAGCTCTTTTAGAGCTAGATGGTATCTCTTTAACTGATGTTCAAGAGCAGATAGCTGCAATCGCTGAAGTAATAAACTCAGATAGTAGTGTTAAGAGTTTCTTAGAATCACCATTAGCTAAAAACAGTGCAAAGTTTAGTGCAATTATTGAACCACTTAAAGATAAAATAGATGGTAAAGTTTTAGCTCTATTGGATTTAATGGCTACTAAAGGTAGATTATCTTTAATTCCAGAGCTAAGTTCTATTTTATCTAAAGAGATGATGATTAAGAGCAATAAATTTACTGGTTTAATAGAGAGCAATGATGATATAGATGATACACTAAAAGAGAAGTTAGAGAAAAAACTAGCATCTTATAGTGGAGCAGATATAGAGTTAAATGTTAAAAAGAGTGATATAGATGGTGTTAAGGTGGAAGTTAGCGATTTAGGTTTAGAGCTTAACTTCTCAAAAGAGAGTGTTAAAAGAGCTCTATTAGAGCATATTCAAAAAGCACTATAAGTTAGATTACGAAAAAGGAGAATTTGTGGCTACAAAACTACAAGCAGACGAAATTAGCTCTTTGATAAAAGAGAGAATTGAAAATTTTGAAATTAAAGTTGATATTAATGAGGTTGGTAAAGTAGTTTCTATTGGTGATGGTATTGCTAAAGCTTATGGTTTAAGTAATGTTATGGCTGGAGAGATGGTAGAGTTTGAAAACGGAATTAAGGGTATGGTACTAAACCTTGAAGAGTCAAGTGTTGGTATTGTTGTTCTTGGTGAGTTTGAATCTATTAGAGAAGGTATGAGTGTTAAGAGACTTGGGCAACTTCTTAAAATTCCAGTAGGTGAAAACTTAGTAGGAAGAGTAGTTAACCCACTTGGTGAGCCAATTGATGGTAAAGGTCCAATTGAAGCTTCTGATCACAGATTTGTTGAAGAGAAAGCTCCTGGTATTATGGATAGAAAATCTGTACACGAGCCACTACAAACTGGTATTAAAGCGATTGATGCACTTGTTCCTGTTGGTCGTGGACAAAGAGAGCTTATTATTGGTGATAGACAAACTGGTAAAACTACACTTGCAATTGATACAATTATTAACCAAAAAGGTCAAGATGTAATTTGTGTATATGTTGCTATTGGTCAAAAGCAATCTACTGTTGCAACTTTAGTTCAAAAGTTAGAAGAAGCTGGTGCAATGGATTATACAATTATTGTTAACGCTGGTGCATCTGATCCATCTGCATTACAATTCTTAGCTCCATATGCTGGTGTTACTATGGCTGAGTACTTTAGAGATAGTTCAAGACATGCAGTTATTTTCTATGATGACTTATCTAAGCATGCAGTTGCATACAGAGAGATGTCTCTAATTTTAAGAAGACCTCCAGGTAGAGAGGCTTACCCAGGTGATGTATTCTATCTACACTCAAGACTTCTTGAAAGATCTGCAAAAGTTAGTGATGCTTTAGGTGCTGGTTCAATTACAGCATTCCCAATTATTGAGACACAAGCTGGAGATGTATCTGCATATATTCCAACAAATGTTATCTCTATTACTGATGGACAAATTTTCCTTGAGACTGACCTATTTAACTCAGGTGTAAGACCAGCGATTAATGTTGGTTTATCAGTTTCTCGTGTTGGTGGTGCTGCTCAGATTAAAGCTACTAAGCAAGTTGCTGGTACACTAAGACTTGACCTTGCAGCGTTCCGTGAGCTTCAGGCATTTGCACAGTTTGCTAGTGATCTAGATGAGTCTAGTAGAAATCAACTTGAGCGTGGTCAGAGAATGGTTGAGCTTCTTAAGCAGCCTCCATACTCTCCAATTGCTATTGAGAAGCAAGTTATTGCTCTTTATGCAGGTACAAGAGGTTTCTTAGATGATTTACCAGCTTCTGCAATTAATAAATTCGAGCAAGAGTTCTATACATTTGTAGATGCTAAGTACTCTAACATTTTAGATGCTATTAGAGATAGTAAAAAACTTGATGATTCAACAGAGGAAGAGCTTAAAAAAGCAATTGAGGACTTTAAATCTCAATTTAGCGCTTAAGAAAAGGCTAAGATATGGCTAATTTAAAAGAGATACAAAGAAAGATAAAGAGTGTTAAAGGGACTCAGAAGACTACAAGAGCAATGAAGCTTGTATCTTCTGCTAAACTTAGACGCGCCGAGCAAGTTGCTAAGGCATCTAAAGCTTATGCTCTTAAAATTACAGAGATGATGCAAGAGATATCTGCAAATATGGCAAAATCTAACGAAGAGATTGATAGTCCATATTTTAAGACTCAAAAAGAGCCTAAAGTAGTAGATATTGTTGCTATAACATCTGATAAAGGTCTTTGTGGTGGTTTTAACTCTCAGACAATTAAAAGAGTTAATACTATGATCGAAGAGTATGAAGCAAAAGGTGTAAAGGTAAGAGTTAGAGCTATAGGTAAAAAGGCAATAGCATTTTATAAGTTCCAAAATAGAGAGCTTTTAAATGAGATTGCAGATTTAAGCTCTGCTCCTGATTACAGTAAAGCTGCAGAGTTTATAAAAGAGGTAGTAGAGTCATATTTAAATAATGAAACTGATAAAGTGATTATTGTGCATAATGGATATGTAAATATGATTACTCAAGAGGTAAGAGTAGATAATATTCTACCACTTGATCCTAGCGATTTTGTAGCTGATGCAGTTTCTACATCAGAATTAGAGATGGAGCCAGATGATGACTCTTTATTAGAGGAGTTAATTAATAGATATATTGAGTATACAATATACTATGCATTAATAGACTCTTTAGCAGCTGAGCATGGTGCTAGAATGCAAGCTATGGATTCTGCAACAAGCAATGCAAAAGAGATGGTAAATAATTTAACAGTGGCTTATAACAAAGCAAGACAAGAAGCAATTACAACAGAGCTGATAGAGATTATCAGTGGTGTTGAGTCGATGAAATAAAAAAAGGGGTATAGATGATAGGTAAAATTATTCAAGTAATGGGACCAGTTGTTGATGTTGAATTTAGCGACTACCTTCCAGAGATAAATGAAGCATTAGAGACTACAATAAACTTAGATGGTGTAGAGCAAAGATTAGTATTAGAAGTTGCAATTCAATTAGGTGATGGTCGTGTAAGAACAATTGCAATGGACATGAGTGAAGGTCTAGTAAGAGGACAAGAAGTTAAAGCAACTGGTGGACCAATTAAAGTTCCAGTTGGTGAAGAGGTTCTTGGAAGAATCTTTAATGTTATTGGTGAAGCTATTGATAATGGCGAAGCTGTTAATGCTAAAGAGGAGTGGTCAATTCATAGAACACCACCTACACTAGAAGAGCAAAGTACTAAAACAGAAGTATTCGAAACTGGTATTAAGGTAGTTGACCTACTTGCACCATATAATAAAGGTGGTAAAGTTGGGCTATTTGGTGGTGCTGGTGTTGGTAAAACAGTTATTATTATGGAGCTTATTAACAACGTTGCAATGAAGCACAGTGGTTTCTCTGTATTTGCGGGTGTTGGTGAAAGAACAAGAGAAGGTAACGACCTTTACGAAGAGATGAAAGAGTCTAATGTACTTGATAAAGTTGCTTTATGTTATGGTCAAATGAGTGAACCTCCAGGGGCAAGAAACAGAATTGCATTAACTGGTCTTACAATGGCTGAGTATTTCCGTGATGCTAAAGGTCTTGATGTACTTATGTTTATCGATAATATCTTTAGATTTGCTCAATCAGGTGCTGAGATGTCTGCACTTCTTGGTCGTATTCCTTCAGCTGTTGGTTACCAACCTACACTTGCAAGTGAGATGGGTAAGCTACAAGAGAGAATTACATCAACTAAGAGTGGTTCAATTACTTCTGTTCAAGCTGTTTATGTACCAGCGGACGACTTAACTGACCCAGCTCCAGCTTCTGTTTTTGCTCACTTAGATGCAACGACAGTACTTAACAGATCTATTGCAGAAAAGGGTATTTACCCAGCGGTTGATCCACTAGATTCTACTTCTAGAATGCTTGATCCAAATATTATTGGGCAAGAGCATTACGAAGTTGCTCGTGGTGTACAAGCTATTTTACAAAAGTATAAAGACCTTCAAGATATTATTGCAATTCTTGGTATGGATGAGCTTAGTGAAGAAGATAAAAACACTGTTGAGAGAGCAAGAAAAATTGAGAAGTTCTTATCTCAACCATTCCATGTTGCAGAAGTATTTACAGGAAGCCCTGGTGTTTATGTAACACTAGAAGATACTATTGCTAGCTTTAAAGGTGTATTAGACGGTAAATATGATGACCTACCAGAAGCAGCATTCTATATGGTAGCTGGTATTGATGAAGCTATTGCAAAAGCAGAAAAATTAAAAGAGAAGGCTTCTTAAGTCTAAAGGATTCTTATGAGCAGTATTAAACTCGAAATAGTAACACCAGCTGGTGTTATTTATGATGGAGATGTTAAAGTTGTAACTCTTTGTGGAAAAGATGGTGAATTTGGTGTATTACCAGGTCATGCAGCTTTAGTTAGTCTTTTAGATGCTGGTTTAATCTCTGCAACAACTGATGATAATAAAGAGTTAGTTGTTGCTATTAATGGTGGTTACACTAAAGTATCAGAAGAAAAAGTTAGCTGTATTGTAGATGGTGCAGTATCGGTTAACGACGAAGAGGGTGAAATAAGTGAAAATATTGCAAAAGCAAAAGATTTATTAAAAAGTGCACAAAGTAGTGACACTACTATTGCTGCTGCAGTTAGTAAAATTGAATCGATTAAAAAGTAATTTATGAGTATTTCAGAATATTTCGCACAGAGTGGAGCAATAACTTTTATTGTTATTGCAACACTATCTTTCTATTTTATAGCTACATTAACAATTTTTATATACAGATATCGTACAATTAGTAGGCGTTTAAAAGTAGAGCAAGATGCTCTTTCTAAACTATATAAATCAGATGATAGAGCGCCAGATTCTAGCTCGATTCTTTATGGTTATGTAAATAGGTCAGATGGCAGTTTAGAGAAGATTTTTAAAGCTGCAATTAGTGATACAATTAGAGTATCAACTAAGGGGTTAACGCAACTCTCTATTATGGCTTCTACCTCTCCTTTTATTGGTCTATTTGGTACAGTTGTTGGTATATTAGATGCATTTAGCAGACTTGGTAACTTAAAGAGCGCTTCTTTGGCGGTAGTTGCACCAGCAATTAGCGAAGCTCTTATTGCTACAGCAGTAGGTATTTTTGTTGCTATATTTGCATACTCTTTTAACTTACTTCTTAAGAGAAAGGTATATGAGTTAAACTCGACACTAGAGTCTTCTGCAGAGATTTTAGTTAGCAGGAGTGAGTAGTGAATTGGGATGACGAACCAGATTTAAATATTACTCCTTTTGTTGATGTAATGTTGGTTTTAATGGCGATTTTAATGGTTACAGCTCCAACTATGACTTACGAAGAGAAGATAGATTTACCACAAGGTACACAATCTAAAGAGGTTCAAAAAGAGTCTACTATTACTATTAGAATGGATGCTAAAAAAAATATCTATTTTAAAAAAGATAGATTTACATTAAATAATTTTAGAGACTCTTTTATGCTTAAATCTAAAAACTTTAATATGAACTCGACAGTCTTTATTAGAGCAGATAAAAACTTAGCATATGGTGATGTTATTTTTTTGCTTAAAAGTGTTAAAGATGTTGGTTTTAATAAAGTCTCTTTAATTACAGAATGAATCGCTTAAAATTAGAAGCACTTGCTTCGTCTATTTTAATATACTTAATTGTTATTGTTTCGATTTTCTCTATAGTTATATACTCTCCTACTAAAGAGAAGTCTAAAAATTATGTAGAGAAAAAATCTGATGTTATAGAGGTATCTTTGGGCTCTCCTGTTAAAAAAAGTGCTACTAAAAGCAGTAAAACTAAAACTGCAAAAAAGAGTACCAAAAAGAGTAAAAAGAGAAAAAAAGTACCTAAAAAGGTTAGAAATATAACTAAAAAAAGCTCTAAAAAAGTAACTAAGAAACCAAGTAAAAAAAGAGTAAAAACTAAACCAAAAAAGAGTACAAAAAGTAGCAGTAAAAGCCATAGTAAAAAACCCTCTAAAGCTAGCTCTTTATTTAAAAACTTACCATCTAATATAAAAGATGATGCTCCTAATAAGCAAAGTAGTGGCAGTGCTGGTAAGAGCAATAAAAAGGTTAATAAGGGTAGGGGTGTTGTAAATAAATATTTTGCTAAGATACAATCTACTCTTAAAGGTTGGCCTGCGCAGAGTAATTTTGCTGGCGAGAAGGTAAAAGTGGAGTTAACTATATACTCTAGTGGATTGTTTGATTATAAGGTTTTATCTCGCTCTTTAAATCCTGAGTTTAATAGATCTTTAAAAGGTTATTTAGAACAGCTTAAAAAATTTGGTTTTGGTGCACACTCTAACCCTAAGCCGTATAAAATTATTGTTGAATTTATTGCAAAAGGGTAAAACTTTTTGCTAAACTAATACTAATTAATATAACTTTTAGTTGCTTCTTGATAAAATGAAGTATGTAATTTTAAGGAATTAGTATGAGATATCTATTATCAATTATGCTTTTTGTTACTTTTATATTTGCAGAGCAACCAGATGCGGTTATAAAGGTAGAGAAAGATGTTGACCAAAGAGCTTCGATAACAATTATTGCAGCAAATAGTGTAGAGCCAAAATTTAGAAAAGAGTTAAATAGACTATTTAAAGCAGACTTTAGCGTAAGTGGGCACTTTTTGGTTAAAGAAGGCAATGTAACAAGTGCAGCATTTTCTGCTTTGCCTATACAACTTGGTAGCTCTAGCGAATATACACTCTTATATAACTTTGCAAAAACTCCAAATGGTGGCGCAAGCTTAGATATAAAACTATTTAGAGGTAACCCTAAAAAGCAGATACTAAGCAAGAACTACGCAGTATCTAGATTAGAGAAATCTCCGTTTTTAGCACACAAGGCAGTTAGCGAAATAAATAAATTAGCAAAATTTCCAGCTATTGATTGGATAAACAGATATGTAGTGCTATCTAGATATACAGGTGCTAAAAAGACAGAGATTTTGCTTGCAGATTATACATTTACATACCAAAAAACAATTATTAAGAATGGTTTTAATATGTTTCCTAAGTGGGCAGACAAAGAGCAAAAAGTGCTATATTATAGCAACTACTCTGGCAAAAGAATTAAGTTATATAAGCTAAATATCTATACTGGAGTTAAGAGTTTAGTTACAACTTCTACAGGTATGTTAATATGCTCTGATGTTAGTAGAGATGGTAGCAAATTACTTTTAACTATGGCTCCCAATTCGCAGCCAGATATGTACTTATTTAGTGCTGGCACAGCTACAAAGTTAACAAACTTTAGCGGTATTGATGTTGGCGGTAAGTTTGCAGATAGCGAGCAAAGCATTGTTTTTGTATCTAACAGACTTGGCACACCAAATGTATTTAAGATGCCAATAGGTGGTGGTAGTGTTAATAAAATCGTTCACCACGGTACTAACAATGCTTCGGTAGATGCACATGAGGGGCAAGTTGTTTACTCTAGCAAAGAGAGCCGTAAATCTTATAATATCTACTTAACAGATAGCAGTGGCTCGCAAACTAGACCACTTACTAGTGGCGGGATTAATCAGTTTCCTAGATTTAGTAGAGATGGAAATATTGTAATGTATATAAAAAGAAGAAGTGGCGGTAACTCGATAGGGTTTATAAATATAAGTGCTAATAGAAGTGAGCTATTTAATATGGGTATTAGCAGAATTCAGTCTATAGATTGGTAGGAGAAGTTATGAAATTTAAGATTATATTATTGGCTATTTTAGCTGCTAGTTTTGCTTTTGCAGAGCAGTCTGTATATTCAGATAACGATTTTGTAGATAGCGAGGTTTTAGCTAAGAAAAATAGTAGAGAGATGTTTATGCTAAAACAGCAAATTTCTCAGTTAAAAGAGACACTAGAGGGCTTAAGAAGTATTATTAATGGGCAAAATAGCCAAATAGATCAGTTAAATCAAAAATTAAATGCTTCTGCAAACTTAGAAAAAGCACTTAACGAGCTATCTCAAAGAGTAGCAACGCTAGAGTCTAAGCCAGCACAAGTTATTAAAGAGGTTGCACAAGCACCTGCACAAGCTAATGTAGCAGAAGAAGAGAGTACTAAAAAGAGTAAAAATAAAACTAAGCCAGCTAAAGTAGAGAAGAAAATTAGCAGTAAAAAGCTATTTAAAGATGCGGTATTAAACTTTACAAAATCTAGATTAACAAAAGCTAATGGGCAGTTTAAAGAGTTACTTAAAAGGTCTTATAAGAGAGCATCGGTTAACTATTACTTAGGTGAGATTGCTTATAAAAAAGGCAGATATAAAGATGCAATATCATATTACCAAGCAAGTGCAACGCTAAATGAGAGTGCAAATTATATGGATAAACTTTTATTACACACAGCAATATCGCTAAATAAAAAAGGTAAAAACGCAGATGCAGATGTATTTTTTAATGCCGTAGTTAATGCGTACCCAAATAGTAGCTCTGCAAAAGAGGCAAAAAAGTATATTAAATAAATATTCTAAGCTAATTGTTATAGAAATTAGTTAAAATCTTTAATATATTTTAATTAAGGAATCTTATGGCAATTAAAGAAGAAAATAGCGTTGTAGGTATAGAGTACGAACTAACAGAAGCTGGTCAGAGCGAAATTTTAGATACAAATAAGGGTGCTGAGCCTTTAGAGTTTATTATTGGTAAAGGGCAGCTAATTCCTGGTTTAGAGAAGCAATTAGTTGGTATGAGCGAGGGTGACAGCGCTGATATTTTAGTAAAAGCACAAGAGGCTTATGGACTAAAAGATGACGAAGCAGTTCAGAAGTTACCAAAAGAGCAATTCGAAGGAATTGAGCTAGAGAAAGGTATGAGCCTATACGGACAAGGTCAGCAAGGCGAGACTATTCAGGTTACTGTTGTAGATTTTGACGATAGCGAAGTTACTGTAGACTTTAACCACCCATTAGCTGGCAAAGATTTAATGTTTAAAGTAACAATTATTAGCGAAAGAGACGCAACAGAAGAAGAGGCAGCTACAGGACAAGTAGAAGGCAGTGGATGCAATGACGATAGCTGTGGATGTGGACACTAATAAAGAGCTTTAGTTAGCTCTTAATTTTAGAGCAACTGTTTTGCTTGCTCTATATTTTCTAGAATTTCTATCTTTAATTCGTTTAAGTTAGTAAATTTTCTGTTTTTTCTTATAAATTTTATAAACTCTATAGCGATATCACCTATTATATTTTTGTTAAAATCTTCTAAAATATGTACTTCTATTGCAAAGTTGTTATCGGTTGTTTCTCTGTGTCCTAAAAAGGCTATAGCTTTATGGCTTTTGTTGTTAAATGTAGCATTTACAGCAAATACGCCAGTTGGTAGGGTGTAGTTTAGTACTTTTAAATTAATTGTAGCAACCAGCTCTTTAGCGCCAATTCCTTGGCCTTTAATTTGGGTGCCAACTACTGTGTATGCTCTATCTAATAGCTTATTTGCTAGCTCTATATTGTTATATGTTATCTCTTGTCTAATTACTCTAGAGTGTACAGAAATATTATTATATTTTACTTCGGCTACTACTTCTATGTTGCCTTTAAAATGTTCTTTTAATGTAGCTACATTACCTGTTTTATCTTTGCCAAAAGCAAAGTCGTAACCAATTACTATTTTTTCTAATTTAGGAAAATCGCTCTTTAATTTTTTAATAAACTCTTTGGGGGTTAAGTTTTTTATTTTTTTAAGCATATAAAAATATGTAGGCTTTTGGGTGTATATACTTCGCCTCCAGCCAGGGGTAAGTGTGCTAAAGCCGTGCTCTATTACAACAATGGCATCTGCTTTTTTAATTAGCTGTTTGTGGGCTAAATGTATGCCATCAAAAGAGCCTATAGCAATAGATTTAATACTATTTTTTAAATGTAAAGAACTCTTCAATATTTCCCTCTTTGCCACTAATTTTGCTATCTCTTCTATCTATAAGTTTCCAATTTAGCTTTTTTGTATTATCTAAAAAAATCTCTTTTGCTTTGCTTATTGCTTCTTTATCTACAACAACCCCTTTGCTGTCTCTTTTTGCGCTTTTACCAACTTCGAACTGGGGTTTAAAAAGTAGGGCGATTGTTGTATTATTTTTGCTAAGCCTATCTACAGACTCTAGTATTAAATTCAAAGATATAAACGAAACATCTGAGACAATTACATCAAAAGCTTCGCTTGTAAAATCGCGTATATCGCACTCTTCATAAACTTCCACTCTGGCATCGTTTTTTATAATGCTGTGTAGCTGCTCTTTACCAACATCTACACAAGTTACGCTTTTTGCCCCAAATTCAAGCAAAATCTGGCTAAAGCCACCAGTGCTAGAGCCAATATCCAAACATCTAGCCCCACTAATTGGCAAACTAAACTCTTTTAAGTACTCTTCTAACTTTTTTGCAGCACGCGATATATAAAACTTATGCTCTGCAACCTCAATTAAAGAGTCATCACTTACCTTAAAAGATGCCTTAGTAATTACCTTGCTATTAACACTAACAAGCTTAGCTTTTATAGCCTCTTGTGCTCTATTTCTGCTTTCAAAAAAGCAATTTTCTACTAAATAGTTATCTAATCTCATTAAATTACAGTTGCACTTTCTTATATTTAAATTTCACTATATAAATTATGAAAATATTATAATAATTGTAAAATTAAATATATCTTGTTTATTTATAGATAGTGTAAAATAAAGTTTATAATTTTATTTATGACACTCTTTTAATAATAAAAGTAAAGATTTATACAAATTATTATTAAAATTAGTAAGATATGAAATTTTAAAGCGGGTGTGGATCCCTTTTATTTGATAACTTTCAGATTTGTAGATATTTTAGTAAAATTATGGAAAATATACAAAGATAGTTGCTAGATAGCTAAGATGCTTTAGAGAGTTTGTTTTAGAGGCTTGAATAGCTCTAGTTTATCCCAAATTATGTATTAGACTTTTGTCAAAGTAGTGCTGTTGCAAATGATTGGTACTAATTTGTGAATTTCTAATGTATAATTTGGGTTTATATCTCTCTTCTGCCAATAAAGCTAATAAATCTACCACTACAGTTGTTTTGTTTGCGATAGCTGAAATATTTATCACTATTACATGAGGTGCAAGTTGGTACTATATCTATATTTTTCTCTTTTATGCCAATGTTTAAAAGTTTTTCTTTGTTTATAATTGATAGATCTAAGTGCCATTTGCCTTTTGCAGTTTTTACAATGCCATCTTCAAAATCTAAAAAATATTTAGATACATTTTCATCTACTTCATAACAGCAAGCTCTAATAGAGGGGCTCATTGCAACAATAATATTATCTATGTTAGCACCAAGTTTTACCATAGAATCAATTAAGTTTTTTGCTATATTCTCTTTAGTACCTTTCCAACCTGCATGAGCAGCTCCTATAATTTTTGCATTTGCATCATAAGATAATAATGCTACACAATCTGCTGTTAGAATATTTAACATAATATTTGCTCTTGAAGTCACAAAACCATCTGCATTTAGCTTAAGATCATTCCACTTTTTATCTAAAAGAAAATTATCAAGATTTACTATTTTATTGCTATGTACTTGATACTGAGATACAAATTTAAATTTATTATCAAAATGACTCATAAAGAATTCTCTATTTTGTTTTATCTGTATAATATTTTCACCTGTATGTGTTGCCAGTGAAAAAGCATAATTTTTTCTATTGTCTTTTGTTGTACTACCAGAAATTAAATCTTTTTGCTTATTAAATAAGTTAAATATGCTCCATTTTTTCATAAATATCCTTCTATATATATTAATATATTATCTCTTTTACTAAAACTAGATTTTTTTAGATATAATATTAACAAAATAATATAAGGGTAGCTACATTGGATCTCTCTTTTAAAAATATATCAAACTATTTTTTACAAATTACTAAAAATATAAATTACATATTAATATTACAAACTATGCCAATATTAGTAATTTCATCTATGCTTATCAAAGAGATGAATCCAGCACTTTTTCATAAGCAAATGACTTATTATGCATTATCTTTTATTATATTCGTAATATCAATATATATTCCTTGGAAAAAACTTTTATGGTTATTAGCTCCAATGGCTTATGTAATAAATATTATTTTATTAATTGGAGTAGAGGTCTCTGGTAAAACTATTTTAGGGGCAAAAAGATGGTTGGTTTTACCAGGAGGCTTTACAATACAACCATCAGAATTTATGAAGTTAAGTATATTACTATTTTTAGCTTTTATAATAAGTAAAAGACCACCCAATAAAGAGAAAGGTTATGGTATATTTGACTTTTTGTTAATGTCTGTGATTATTTTAGTACCTTCAATGCTTATTTTAAAAGAGCCAGATTTAGGAACGACTTTGCTTTTACTTATGGGAGCCTATGGAGTAATTTATATAGTAGGTATAAACTGGAAAATATTACTTAGTATTGTTATAGCACTGGCATTTGTTGCACCAATTGGATATAAATATGGATTAAAACCTTATCAAAAAAAGCGTATAGAGGATTTTTTAGGAAAACCTAGTTATCAAGTGCAACAAGCTCTTATTGCAATTGGAAGTGGGGGCATAGAGGGCAAACCAAAAGAGGAAGCAACTCAAACACAATTAAAATTTCTACCAGTCTCTACAACAGATTTTATATTTGCTTATTTGGGAGAAAGATATGGTTTTAAAGGTATGGTGATTTTAGTTGCTTTATATATGCTTTTAATAATACATCTATTGATAATCTCTAAAATATATGAAGATGATTACCATATTGTAGTATTATCTAGTGGCTTATCTATACTGTTTTTTGTATATATGGGTGTTAATATATATATGGTTATAGGACTTGCACCTGTAGTTGGAGCACCACTACCAATGTTTAGTCACGGAGGCACATCTTTTATAATTTTTGCATTTTTATTTGGAATTTTAGAACATTTAATCTCTTTTAAAGGTTACAAGCAGTATAATTCCGACACCAAAATCGTAATGATTAAAGGTAGCTCCAAAAAAGAGCTTTAAAAACTACTATATAAGGGTCTTTAGCTCAGCTGGTTAGAGCTCTCGGCTCATAACCGAGCGGTCCGGGGTTCGAGTCCCCGAGGACCCACCACTTTATTTCACTTTTAAATTAACCATATAAAAAATATCCACAATTAACATTAGAGTATAAATTTAGTATTAAAAATAATAGGGAAAATAATAAGTAAGAAGAAGTTTTACTATTGGGGCATTACCCCAATAATTATAGAGCTGTTACATTTTCAGCTTGTGGTCCTTTTTGACCTTCACCTATTTCATAGGTTACTTTTTGTCCCTCTTGCAAAGATACTCTGCCACCATCTGGATTATTTACTTGACGAAAGTGAACAAATATATCTCCTTTTCCATTCTCTTGAGAGATAAAACCATAACCTTTTTCATCATTGAACCATTTAACTGTGCCATTTAAAACATTTGACATTTCTAACCTTTTATATATTTAAATTTACACTTATAAAATAAGCGGAAAATTCGAAGAAAGTAATTCTAGCAGGGTAACACAAAGTAACGCATTGCAAGAAGAGAATCTATCCTCATCTTTTTCAAATTCATTATATCTCTTTATTATAAAATAAAACTAAATTTTTGTATAATTAGCTAAATATTATAGGATATGTAATGAAAAATGATTACGGTATAGATATTTGGGGTGAAGATAATTTTGAGATAGAGCAGAGTAATATAGTAATAAATTATGGCAAAAAACCAACACTGCTAGAGATTACTCAAAAGGTAAGAGAGCTTGGTTATAAAGGCCCAGTGCTACTTAGATTCCCACACTTAATAAAAAAGCAGATAGATACACTATTTAGCGAATTTAAAAGAGCTAGCAGTGAGCTAAACTATAAAGGAGGCTTTAAGGCTGTATTTCCTCTAAAGGTTAATCAGTTTCCAAATTTTATAAATGAGCTTCTTGAGGTATCAAGTGAGTATAACTATGGACTAGAGGCTGGTAGTAAAGCGGAGCTAATAATTGCTATGGCAAAAACGCCTCTTGGAGCACCTGTAACTGTTAATGGCTTTAAAGATAAAGAGATGATAGCATTATGCTATATAATGGCTAAAGCTGGGCATGATATTACAGTAACAATAGAGGGGTTAAATGAGCTAAAGACTATTTTAGAGGTGCACAAAGAGTTTAATGGAAACTACAAAGACAATATTAGTCCAAAAATTGGTATGCGTATTCGCATGCATAGCTCAGGTGTTGGGGCTTGGGCAAAAAGTGGTGGATATAGCTCAAAGTTTGGATTAACCTCTACAGAGCTTTTAGAGGCTTGTGATATGCTAGAGAAAGAGAATTTAATAGATAGATTCTATATGATACATTTTCATATTGGTTCTCAAATGGAAGAGATAGGACCACTTAAAAAAGCTCTAAGAGAGGCTGGTAATATATATGCAGATCTTAAGAAAAGAGGTGCGAAAAGTTTAGCAGCTATAAATATTGGTGGTGGTTTAGCTGTAGAGTATTCACAGGTTCAAAAAAGTGAAAATAGAAACTACTCTGTAAAAGAGTTTGCAAATGATGTAGTCTATCTTATGCAAGAAATTGCCAAAAAAAAGGGTGTAAAAGAGCCAGATATATATACAGAGTCTGGTAGATATATAGCTGCTAGCCACTCGGTGTTAATTGCACCAGTATTAGAGCTATTTAGCCAAGAGTATCATGAGAAGTCCCTTAGATTAAAAGAGCAAAATCCACCACTTATTAAAGAGCTTTATGAGCTATATACAACTATGACAAAGCAGAGTGCAAGAGAGTATATGCATGATGCAATAGATCACTTAGAGAGTTTGTTAACACTCTTTGATTTGGGCTATATAGATTTAGAAGATCGTTCAAATACAGAGATTTTGGTAAATCTAATTATAAAAAAAGCAATTGGTTTTTTATCGTTAGATAGCAGTGATGAGCTAAGAAGATTGCAAAATAAGATTCAAGAGAAGTATCTAGTAAATTTCTCTATGTTTCAATCTTTACCAGACTTTTGGGGATTAGGGCAGGGGTTTCCTATAATGCCAATTTCGCATCTTGACCAAAAAGCAACTCAAGCTGCTTCGATATGGGATATAACTTGTGATAGTGATGGAGAGATAACTTATAATCCATTGGCACCTTTAAAACTACATGATATCGATGTAGAAAAAGAGGAGTATTTTTTGGCATTTTTCCTAACTGGAGCTTATCAAGAGGTGCTTGGAATGAATCATAATCTATTTTCACATCCAACAGAAGTGGTTGTAAAGTTTGATAGTAGTGGAGAGTATAGCTTGCAATCGATTGTAGAGGCAAACAATTTGATGGATGTTTTAGGTGATTTAGGTTATGATATTAATGTTATTGATAAGAAGCTAAAGAGCTCAATTGAAGAGTCAGATATTATAGATGAGAGACAAAAACAGGAACTTTTAGGAAAACTTTATTTATATTTAAGTGAAAATAGCTATCTTAAAACAATTCAAGCAAGTAGGGTATAAAATGGGTTTATTTACAATTATAAAAGAGGATTTTGCTACTATTAAAAAGAATGATCCAGCACTACACTCTAAATTTGAGTTATTTTTTAACTATCCTGGAGTGTGGGCACTATTTTTTTATAGGATATCAAATACTTTATATAAAAAAGGATTTAGATTTTTACCAAGACTAATTAGCGCTATTGGACAATTTTTGACAAGTGTAGATATACATCCAGGAGCAACAATTGGTAGAAGAGTTTTTATTGATCATGCAACAGGCGTTGTTATTGGAGAAACAGCAGTAGTTGGCAATGATGTTTTGATATATCAACAAGTTACTTTAGGTGGAGTTAGCCTAAACCAAGGAAAACGCCATCCTACAATTGAAGATGGCGTAACAATTGGTGCAGGTGCTAAAATATTGGGTAATATAACTGTTGGCAAAGATGCAAAAATTGGTGCAAATTCTGTTGTTATTAAAGATGTACCAAGCGACTGCACAGCTGTTGGTGTGCCAGCTCATATAGCAAAAAGAATTGACAATAAAGAGCCTCTAAAACATAATATAATGCCAGATATAGAAAAAGAGATGTTTAACTATCTATTAAAAAGAATAGAAATTTTAGAAGACACACTTATGAATAAAACCGATTTAATAAAAGATGGAGAATTAGAGATAAAGACAAAAGATTGCATAAGAGCCTTAAAAGAGTAGTTGAACTCTTATATATTGGCAAATCTCTATAGTATGATTACAAATACTATGGAGTATTTATGAATCTATCTATTTTGTTTGATCCATTCAATAATTTCATCTTTTGTTGCATCTGCAACAAGCCTACTAACTTCTTGTCCATTTTTATACATTATCATAGTTGGTAAACCTATAAGATTAAATTGTTGATCAAATTGTGGTGCTTTATCATGATTATATTCAACAAACAGAACTTTCCCTCTTAAGGCTCTTTTAGCTTTTCTATATTCTGGTTCCAAAGCTCTACATATGCCACACCATGGTGCCCAAAATTTTACTATAACAACTTTTTTAGAATTAATAGCCTTATTGTAATTTTTTGGTCCTATAGAATATGCAAAAACAGATGTTGTTAAAAGTGTTAAATATAAACCTTTTTTAATAAACTTATTCATAATTCTCCTTCTAAATTAATGCCTCTTTTAATACATCTTCTATCGTATCAACTGAAACAATTTTGATACCTTCTTTCACTTCATTTGGAATATCTTCTAAATCTCTTTTATAGTTTTTTTTAGGTATTAAAGCCTTTTTAACTCCAGCCTTATAAGCAGCTATTAGCTTCTCTTTTAGTCCTCCAATTGGAAGTACTTTGCCTGTAAGTGTTAGCTCACCTGTCATTGCCACTTTGTTATCTACTTTTTTATTAGAGTATATAGAAGCTATTGCCGTAGCCATTGTGATACCTGCACTTGGACCATCTTTTGGTGTAGCACCTTCTGGAACATGAATATGTAGATCAAATCTTTTATAAACTTCGCTAGTATCTGGTAAGATTGATTTCTCTTTTTCACTATTTGCTGCTGGAATGCTCTTTCTATCAATTGATATTTTATTATTATCTATTAAAATTTTTACTACACTGCTAGCAATTCTAGCTGACTCCTTCATAACATCACCTAAACTTCCAGTTAATTGAATCTGCCCCTTACCTTTTATTTTAATTACTTCAATTGTTAGTACATCTCCTCCAACACTAGTCCATGCTAGTCCATTGACAACGCCAACTTCTGGTTTTGTAGCAATTGCAGAGTATTCAAATACTTTTTTACCGGCATATTTTTCTAAGTTCTTTGCAGTTACTTTTATTTGATCTACTTTACCTTCTAAAATTTTTCTAGCTACTTTTCTTGCAATTGAAGCTATTCGTCTGCGCAAGTTTCTAACACCTGGCTCTCTTGTAAACTCATCAATAAGTACCTTTAAAGCCTTTTTTGTAATAATTAGCTCATCTTTTCTGATTGCATGCTTTTTTAACTCTTGTGGTATTAGATATCTTCTTGCAATCTCAAATTTTTCATTAGGAGTATAGCTACTTACAAAAATAATTTCCATTCTGTCTCTAAGTGGCGCTGGGATTCTGCCCAAATCGTTTGCTGTGGCAATAAATATGATTTTACTCAAATCAATAGAGAAGTTTAAAAAGTAGTCTCTATAATGACTATTTTGTTCAGGGTCTAGTATTTCTAAAAGTGCAGCAGTTGGATCTCCTCTATGAGATCGTCCTACTTTATCTATCTCATCTAAAACAAAAACTGGATCCATTGATTTTGCTTCTATTAAACCTTGTACAATTCTACCTGGCATTGCTCCTACATAAGTTCTTCTATGACCTCTTAGTTCATTAACATCTTCTAGTCCACCAAGAGCTAAACGAACTAGTGGTCTCTCTAATGCTGTAGCAATTGAATTTGCAAGTGAAGTTTTACCAACACCTGGAGGTCCTGCAAAGCAGAGTATTACACCATTTAATGACTCACTCTTTTTGCCTCTAAGCTCTGCAAGCTCTTTTACAGAGAAAAACTCAACTATACGCTCTTTGGGTTTTGTTAGAGAGTAGTGGTCTTTATCTAAAACAGAAGCTACCTTTTTGGTATCTAAACTTTTTTTTGAACTTTTATCAAATGGTATATCAAAAACAAGCTCAAGATAGTTTTGTAATATTGTAGCATCTGCACTATCTGGATGCACTTTTGAGTATCTATCTAGCTGTTTTTCAATCTCTTTATAGGCATCTTCGCTGATATAATCTTTGATTTTTTCTAACTTCTTTTGATAATCATTTATCTCTTCATCTCTTTGAGCATCTGCTCCTAACTCTTTTTGAATCTCTTTAAGTTGCTCTTTTAGGAAATACTCTTTATTTGTCTTTTCTATATTTGTATGCACCCTATTGCTTATATCTTTTTGGATTTTTAGAGCCTCAATTTGAGATGCAATTAGATCAATAATACCAAGAAGTCTCTCTTCGATATCCTCCTTTATATATAGTTCATAGGCTTTGTCTTTTGTAAGATTAATCATAGAAGAGATTAAATCTGCAACTCTATGAGGTTCAGCAGACTCTTCAATAGTTTTAATCAAATCTGGTGGAATTTTGCTATTTAACTGAGATAGTTCTCTAATTTTCTCTCTAAGAAGTCCAGTTAGTGCATCTATTCTTAAGTTATGATATGCTTCATTTTTTACACTATCGACAGTTGCTATTAGTGTATCATTTTCTATTATTTTATCACCTATAATTTTTGCTTTTGCTAATCCTTGAAAGAGTATTTTTACTCTACCATCATTTAAATCTACTTTTCTCATTATGGTACCAACAACACCAACATCATAGATACTATCAAAATCTCTTTTTTCCTCTTTGCCAGGTTTAGTTGTTGTAACAAATAACAAGGAGTTACTCTCCATACTAAGATTGGCTGCATTAATATCACTTTGATTTGTTAAAAAGATTGGACTAATCATAAATGGATAAAAGAAAAGTTCATCATCTACCACTATTGGCAATTTGGTCGGAAAATTATCATAATCTTTTAATTGCATATACTTTATTTCCTTTTTATGGTTTAAAAATATTTTTTATATCAATTCCACTATTTAGAGTTTTGTTAATATATAGTTCGTAAGCTTTATTTTTGTTTAACTTTTTATACATTGAGCCTATTTTTACATTATTCCAAATCTTTTCTAGCATAACTCTAGTATACATTGTGTTTGCTAACAGTTGATAGTCACTATGGCTTAATAGATTTTTATTTGTTTTAAGAGAATTAATAGCTTGGTTTAAATACTGTAGATCATTTTTCATTAATTTTGCATACATATATTGATTTTTTGAAAGAAGATATTTTGCAAAAGAGTTTGAATTATCTATACTGAGAACCTCTTGTAGATAAAAATTTGCCAAGATATGTTCTTTTTTATTAATGTGTGCAATTGCTAGAGCAAGAGAGGCTTTTGGTAAATATTTTGAATTTTCATAATCTGTTTTTAATTTAACATATTCTTGGTCAGCTAAATCTAAATTTGAAGATAATTTTTTATATATATTATTATAAATACTTTTATCATCTGTGACTTTTATTGTAGTTTTGTTCTTTTTTGGTTGATTGTTTGCACAACTACTTAAAATAATAGCAAAAAAAACTAATGATATTAACTTACTCATTATAATGTCCAATATTTTTTGAGAATAATTATAGCATAAATTAAAAAATATAATAAATTAAGTATTTATATTATATAATATAAATAAGATTTATTATATTTTTTATAAAGTAAATATGTCATATTATAGATATATTTTTAAAAAATTCGATATAATTTAGAAAAAAGAAGAGTCTATGGAAAAAATAAAATTAATATTAATAAATTTATGTTTTAGCATACTTTTATTTGGTGAGGGTCCTATTACTATGCCAGAAGTTACGCTAAGTCCAAGTTCAGTTTCAGTAACTGAAGGTAACTCAGGTTCAAAAAGTGTAACTTTAAAAATAAAAATAGACCAGTGTCCTACTAGATATGATATTAAAATTAAATATTATACACAAGACAATTCTGCAAAAAGTTCAGATAGTGATTATCAATCAAAAAGTGGGTCTATCGTCTTTAAAAAAGATAGTTGTCAGAAAGAGTTTAGTATAGCTCTTAAGGTTATTGGTGATAGTAAACAAGAGAGTAATGAAAATTTTTATTTAAAGATAAAAGATAATGGTACATCTTTTATGCAACCTTATACTTTTGGCAACTCAAGTAGTACTATTGTTATTAATAATGATGATAAATATGTAAATAGTAAAGATATTGATTTGAATGTAGATAAATATTCAAATATTGATAGACCACATATAAATGAAGAGTTTAAATATACAATTAAGGTTGGTTATAATAGTAAATATAGTGGAAAAGACATTATACTAGTTGAAGATATAGTACCAGACTCATTAACAATAACAAGAGTTGATGATCGTGGTGAGTTTGACTGCACAGTTGATGGGAATAGAGTTAATTGTTTTACTAAAAAGAATTTAAGCGATTATAGATATAGACCAAAGTTTTATATATATGTTAAGCCTAAAAAGTCTCATGTTACTATTAAAAATAGTACAAAGGTTTATCCTATACGCCTTCATGAAGTGGATTGGAGTGATAATGTAGATAGCGATAGTGTATATACTTTAGAACCAGATGAAGAGGATAAAGTAGAAATAGAAAAGACAATATTAAATAAAAAGCCACAATATAATGTTGGAGATATTGTTACATTTAAAATAACTGTTACTAATATAGGGATAAGCAAAAGAATAGCTATGAGAGATAAGTTCCCAAAAAATAAAGATAGTTGGGGTACTTCACATGATGCTTTTGACTTTGTTGACTATACAAAACCTAGTGATGTTGTATGTAAATATAAGAAAAAAGGTACTAAAGATCAATATCTTTTATGTTATACAAAAAGCAAATATAGTGATGGGCAATCTTTTACAATAAATTTAAGAGCTAAAATATTAAGAAGAGGTCATTTATGCAATGAAGCCCACGGATATGAGTATTATTGGAAGTGGAGAAACTATTCACATGTTTGTCTAGATGCCAATGGAAATGGTGCTCCATATTTAGCAAAAAAAATAAAAGATATAGTTAAATATATAGACTCTACTTTAAATTTAAATTTAAATAACTATTTCAAAGATCCAGATAAAGATAAACTTACATTTAGTGCATCTAATTTGCCACAAAACTTAACAATTGATAAATCTACTGGAAAAATTTCTGGGACTTTAACAAAGGTTGGAACTTATACAGTTACTGTAACAGCTAAAGATCCTTATAATGCTTCAGCTTCTACTACTTTTAAGATAATAGTTAAACCAAAAAAACTTGTTGCAAAAGATGATTATTACAATACTCCTATAAATACAAAAGTAATTGATAATTTATTAAAAAATGATTCAGGAACTAATATAAAACTTATATGGCACTCTAATCCATCAAAAGGAACATTAACTGTAAAAGAAAATGGAGATTTTACATATAACCCAAATTATAATTTTATTGGTGAAGATACTTTTGAGTATAAAATAAAAGATATAAGTGGTAAGATAGAAGAGGCAAAAGTTGTAATAAAAATAAATACTAATTATCATGCAAGTTATACAAAGTTTAAAATAATAAACCCTGAAGATACAAGAAATGTACTAGGAAATTATGTAATAATTGGTAATACAATAAGTTGTGTAACAAATAGCACAAATAGTTACAGTGGTCAATGTGTTGATAACAAAAATTATAACAATAACAACTATATGGTTAAGTATATAGATATAGATAATGATTCTAAAACATGGAACTCTAGCTCTTCAAATTTTGAACTGCCAGATACTTTTA
>CAZFCZ010000008.1:0-55527 GCA_964517485.1 uncultured Nitratifractor sp.
CCAAGATTTGTGGGATAGTCATATTTTCAAAGCCGACTCAGCGCCACCTTGGAAGGGTGATTATAAGTATCAATTTAATGTTACGATTGATTCAAGTGAAAATAGTGAGCTTATAGGCAAAAGCGTATCTTCTAAAGAGCCAATAATTATCTACAAAAGAGCCTACCACAACAAAGGTAAAATAGTAGAAAAACTAAAAATAGATATAAAAGATTTAGCAATAGATAAAGAGTAGATTTACTCTTTATCTAACAATAAAGTCGATAAGAACATTAATATGTCCACAGCTATATTTATAAGTCTAATTAGAAGAATAGAAAATAGTACTATTTCTGATGCTATATTTAGACCTACAAAGTTAGATATTGCTAAAAATGCGCCTTCTCTAACGCCTAGACCTCCTGATGCACCTGGTGTTACAAAGCCAATAAGCCAGCTAATAATATATATACTTGCTATTTTAAAAAACTGCTCTACGCTAAGAGTGCTAATTTGCGAGTATATAATTAAAGATAGCATTACCCCTTGTAGAGATATAGAGAAGGTTAAAACAGCATTTGTAAGGCTTTTTGTAGCTTTTGAAAGTGCTGGGTATATAAAGTATATTACAACTAAAGATAGCAGCGAACCAAGTAGCATTAATGGCTTTATGTAGCTATCTAAATTACTAACAAATAGTGCAAATATTGTAGAAGATAGCACAGTTGCAACCATTAGAGATAGCGTAAAAAAAAGAGATATTTTAGCCATATCTATTTGGCTAATGCCAATTTTAGAAGCAAGTGCTTGCCTACTAAGAAAATGAAATACATTTCCTGGTAGATACTTAGAGATTTCAGTCTTTGCAAAGTAGTAGTAAGAGCTTATGTAGTCAAAGCTTTTTGTTGCGTAAGCTTGTAGCATTTTGTGCCAAGCATAAATTCCAATAACAGAAGATAGTAAATTTATAATAATAAGAGGCACTATAACCCCTTTAATAGATAAAAATTTATCTATAAACGACTCTAGTGTATACTCTTTAGAGAGTTTATAAAATATGTATCCTAAGGCTAAAAAACCTAAAGTTTTGCCAAGTGTATATACTACTTTTTTAATTTTATCTTTAGGCATTTTCTAGTCTTTTAAATATCGCCTCTTGTAAAATATCTTTAGCTTTTTTATTACTTAGCTTCTCTTCGTAAGACTTTAGTGCGCCTTGCCCTACCTTTTTTACAAGCTCTGGATTATTTTTTAGCTCAACAATTTTAGCAGCTAAAGTAGATGCTTTAATATCTTCGACAAATAGTATATCTATACCATCACTAAATGCCTCTTGCATTGCTGGAGTTTTAAGGGTTAAGTGTGGCTTACCAACTCTAAAAGAGTCGTTTGTTTTATTTAGAACAACACTCTGCGCCCTAGCCCCACTATTAAATAGCCCTAAATTAATATCGCATGCGTTGTAGTAGTAGTTTAGCTCTTCTAGCGGCATAAAGCCTTTAAACTCTATATTTTTTAAGTTATATCTACTTGCTAGCTCTTGGCACTCTTGTAGCTGAGGTCCTTGACCAATCATTAAAAACTCTACATCTTCGCCTAACTCTTCTACTATTTTTGCCGCTTCTATTATTGTAGGTGTTCCGTGTAGTGGAATGTAACTTCCTACATATAGCACAGTAAAGTTATTTTTGTATCGTTTAACCTCTTTTGGGTAAACATTATCTTCGTTTATTGTTAGGTGCACTTTTGTAAATTTGGATCTATCTATGCCATATTCGTTAGATAGACTCTTTATTAGCTCGTTTGTATCTACAATAATATAGCTTGCATCTTTTAGAGACTTCTTTTCAAGCCAATAGGTAAACTTACCAAGTAGGCTATTTGGAGAGTATAGTTTTCGATCATTACACATTACATCGTAAAGAGATAGATAAAAATCGTAAATTATTGGCTTTTTTGTAAATAGTCTCATAATTGGTACTAAAAAGTGCCCCATATAGCCAACAAAATAGGCATCTTTGCCTATCATTTTAAATGGTAATCGTGCTAAAATAGATGGTATTCTTTTTAAATACCCACCCTTGTTAGAGATAACTTCGCTATAGTCAAATTTACTCTTTAGGGTATCTATATGAAACTTATTTCTAGATATTGTAGCTTTATCTGCACAGGTAAAAAGAATTTTCATTAAGCTTTTTCTTTGTTATATTTGTCTCTCATTCTCTCTACTCTTTGCTCTTCTAGCAGTTTTCTATTAACCGATAGCAAATCTGCTACAAATGCAATTAAGCCAGTTTGTACACCCATACCCATTAGAACTCCAGATAGTATTACCGATTGCGTATGCCCATCGCCCTCGCCTGCTATTACAAAGTATAGGTATCTTAATCCAAGTAAAAAGCCTAAAGCAAAAAGAGCACCAGCTATGCTCAAAAAAAACTGAAATGGCTTATATACAACAGAGATTCTAACAATTGTACCAATTGACTTTTTAATATAGTTAGGAATACTACTAAGTAGTCTTGATGGTCTTAAATCTTCGTTTGTTCTAATAGGAACCGAAGTTATTGCAATACCTTTTTGCCCAGCTTGTATTATAGTCTCTAGTGTGTATGTGTAGTTGTTGTAAACATTTAGCTCCATAGCGCAATCTCTGCTCATTGCTCTAAAACCACTAGGAGCATCTGGAATGTCGGTGTTACTTGCTTTTCTTACAACCCAAGAGCCAAGTTTTTGTAAAAACTTTTTAGCCTTAGAGAAGTGCTCTGTCTTATCTATTGGGCGAGCACCAACTACATACTCTGCTTTTCCTTCTAAAATTGGCTTTACAAGTTTTGGTATGTCTTGTGCTTCGTATTGGTTGTCTGCATCTGTATTTACAATTACATCAGCCCCTTGCTTTAAAGACTCTTTTAAGCCCGCCATAAAGCCCTTTGCTAAGCCTTGATTATGCTTAAAATCAACTATATAATCAACCCCGCACTCTTTTGCAACTTTTACTGTATCGTCACTGCTTCCATCGTTTATAATTAGCCACTCTACTTTATCAAAGCCCTCAACCTCTCTTGGTAGTGCTGCAAGTGCAATCGATAGTGTCTGAGCCTCGTTATAGCAAGGTATCTGTATTATAAGTTTCATTAGGTGCTCCTATATATAATATCTTAAAAAATAGAAAAAGTCTGAATATAGCGTTTGAATACAAAGAGCAATTATACCTATAACTACCCAAAAATTATTTTTAAATTTTTCTATATAAAGTGTTGCCATTATAGCAAATGCAAACATAAATGGCAATAGGTATCTAGCTTGCAATCCACCCATATATCCACTTTTTAGGTGCGCATTAAATGAAAAACTATATTGCGTAACCCCAACAGCAATAAGTGCAAGTAGTACAATTTTGCCTAATTTACAATAGCTATTATGGCTTTTGCTACATTTACTAAATAATGCAACTAAAGCAATAATATGAAATGCCAATAAACCAATAAAGTCAAAAATAGACTGTTTAATTAACGAGTGATGAGAGTGTATTCCAAACCAGCCAGATCTAAAATTGTTCATATAATTTATAAACCACTCAAAAGCATTTAGATAAACCCTCTGATCTTTAGGCACATAGTAAACAGAACTTAAGTACTCTTTAGGATGAGTAATATTAAGTGTAGGTGCAAGTGCATGATATGTTTGCAATATATAAATTTGGTAAATAATAGTAGGTAGTAAAAAAGATAATACAATTAAAATTTGCTGTTTTGTAATTTGTATATACTCTTTTTTTGCAACAGAGTATATCACAAAGAATATAGATGCAAAAAATACCAAAATACCAGCAGTTAGTTTGGCAAAAAATGCAATAAATATACCAGCACCTAATATAATATAGCTACTATTAGAAAAGTTCTTCTCTAATATCTTTTTTAAGCCTATGATAAATATAATGCCACCAAGTATTGCTAAATTATCGTTGTTTATAGTGCTACCTAAATATGCATGCATTGGAATAGAGGTTAATATACTTAAGTAAACAAAATCTCCCAATATAGATAATTTAGCACTAAAGCCTAAATATAAAAAAAGCATAATTGAAAATGCAAATATTATTTCATTTAGCAGCCTAAAATTATCAAGATTTTCCATAAGAGATAGCTTTTTATTGTAAATAGTATTCATTAAGTGGTAGTATAGTGGTGGATGACCCAAATAGTTACCAGCATTGGCATTTGTAATCATATACATATCTCTAAAATTTGGCATAATTTCTCTGTTTTTATGTATATGTTCAATGTATGATAAATGGGCAATTATATCTGGTGTATAGTTGTAGTGTATATGCTCTTTGTAGTAATCTACTTTAAAAATAGAGAATGCTAAAAATATAGCATAAAGAGTCAATTTAGCTATTAGTTTATCTGTAATTTCCTCATTTTTGTATATATGCTTTAAGTATAAAAGTATTAAATATAGCAAAAAAGAGATAAGAAGAGTATCTAAATGGTAGGTTGTATATTCATTTATTTTAGTTAAATTAAAATTTAAAGCAAGCTGTCCATCTTTGCCAGTAGTTTTAAATTTAACTCCGCTTTTTGTAGTTTTAAAGTCTGCTATTTGGCTAACAATTTTAGATTTTTTTACATCTAATGAGTATACTCTTGTCTTAAACCATTTAGTAGATATTATATTAATATTGTCTATTTTAATCTCTATTGGCCATTTAGATGGATCAAATCTTGCAAAGTCTATTTGGCTAAAACTTGGTAATTTAAAGTAATAGTATCCATTTTTCTCTTTGTATCTTCTGCTCATTTTGCTATCATTAAATGCGATACCAGTTTTTGTATAATAAAATTCAGATTCTAAAATAGTAGATGGATTAGACTCCATTTTAATAATCATAATATTTTTATTATCTAAAGTGAAGATTAATCCAATATAGATAACAATAATTGCGATTAAATGTAATCTACTCTTTAGAAGTAAATTTTTTACTTTGGACATATACTAAAATCCTCTTTATCGTGGCATAGATTTGGGTTGTAGTACGGGTCTCCTTTTGTTAAAATTTCTTTGTGTCTTTGATATAGAGCATCTTTCTCTTTTTGAAATCTTGCAATCTTCTCTGGCGTTGTTTCGTACCCTCTTGATATCGACTCATGATGGTACATTACTGCATATGGAGTATATAGGTTTAAGTAGCCCTTCTCTCTTACTCTTAAGCAAAAATCTACATCGTTGTAGGCAACTTTAAATTTAATTTCATCCATTCCTTCTATCTCTTCATAGATAGACTTTTTAATCATTAAGCAAGCTGCAGTTACTGCACTTAGGTTTTGAATAGAGTTTAATCTATTAAAATATCCTGGGTTATCTTTTGGAGAGTGCTTGTGAGAGTGCCCAGCATACCCACCAAGCCCCATTATAATACCAGCGTGCTGAATAGTGTTATTTGGGTATAGAAGTTTCGCTCCAACACAGCCTATCTCCTCTCTTTGAGAGTGTTCTAGCATTGCCTCTAACCAGCCTTCGTGAATTATCTCTATATCGTTATTTAGTAGCAGTATATGCTCGCCTTTTGCGTACTCTTTAACTGCATAGTTGTTAATTTGCGCATAGTTAAACTCTACATTATATTCATAAAATTTAACTCTTGGATCAAGCTTTTCTAGCTCTTTCATTAGTGCAAAAGTGTTCTCTTCTTCACTATTGTTGCTAATACCTATTATCTCAAAGTTTTGATAAGTTGTAAACTTTAAAATTGTCTTTACGCATGTATCTAAAAGCTCTGGCTTATCTTTAAAAGGAATAACAATAGAAACAAGTGGATTGCCTAAAATTTCATATTTTACTCTATAAAAATGATCCATCTCTTGTGCTAAAACACTTGCTTTTATACCTCTTCTTTGAAGTGTCTCTTCTAAAAGTTCTCTACTTCTGTTAATTGCTTCTGGCTTTGCTTTGCTGTTTGCACTTGTAGAGCTCTCTAGCATTCTCCAGTGGTATAAAACTTTTGTAATGTGGTAAATTTTCTCTGCCTTTTCACTCATTCTTAAGAATAGATCAAAATCTTGAGAACCATCGTATTTGCTTCTAAAGCCCCCTACTCTATCAAATAGCTCTTTTTTAAAGCAACTAAGATGAGTAATATAGTTATGAGATAGTAGTAAATCAGGAGAGAAATCTGGTTTATAGTGAGGGTTCGAGCAAATACCTTCTGTATCTATAAAGTCTTCGTCCGAGTATAAAAAGTCCGCATTCTCTTTATTGATTGCTTTTACCATTTCGTATAGGGCATCAGGTGTTAGCTCGTCGTCGTTATCTAATAAGCTTAAATACTCTCCACTTGCTAGCTTAACAGCCTCGTTACTAGCTTTAGATATATTACCATTTTCTTTTAAAAATACAACCTTAATTTTTGGGTCATTTAGGCTCTTTAGATAGTTAATTGTATCTTCGTTTGTACTCTTGTCGTCTGCAATACAAAGCTCCCAGTTGTTATACCATTGGTTTTGTACAGACTTAACAGCAAGCTCTAGCCACTTAGATGGTACATTATAAACTGGCATAATTATAGAAATTAAAGGCTTTTTGTTAAAGTTTTGTATTTTCTTTTTTATATCTTCTGTTAGCTCTAGCTCTTTACATTTGTATCCAAATGTAGTGTTTTTCTTTGGTTCATTTTTTGGATCAAATGGATTAAAAATCTCTTTTTTGCTAAGAGGATTAAATTTATTAATTAATCTCTTTAGTCTGCTTTTAAGTCTTAAAGAGTCTATTTGCTTATCTTTAAGCTTAACAATTTGGTGTATATATGTTAACTCTTGGGCTGCTTTATCTAGCTCGAAGTTGGCTTGTTTTAGTGCTTTAGCATGAACTTTTAAGACACTATTTTGCTCCTCTAGCTCTTTAATATGCTTAGTTATTGGAGTGTTAACTTTAATATAGTTATGTCTATATTTATAGAAGCTATTTTTCATAACAAAGTTATCTATAAAGTTTCTCTCCATTTTATGAAATAAAGCGTTATTTGTACTATTTGCTAGTAGTTTATCTTGCAATCCTTGTGTCTGAATTTCAACTCTATATAGGGCAAAATCGATAGGAATATTTAACTTAAAACTCCACTCGTAGTCTATTAGGTATATATCGCTATCTTTGTAAATTAAATTAGAGAATATATAGTCTAAATTAGATACACCATCAAAGCACTTTAGTCCATCTAATTGGCTATAGTCTAAATCTCCAAATAGCTCTTTAAACTCTTGTGTTACCATCTCTTTAGCATTAAAAGTAGTAGACTTAAAACCGTTGCTAATAAGCTCTACATACTCTTTAATTAGCTTAGATTTTTCGCTATTGTCTGCTCTGTTTAGCATACTCTCTAGCGATGTGCCATCTATATACTCAAACTCAACCTTTTTGCTACTTACTTTTGTTGTAGGTACTACTTTTAATCTGCTATCTACTATGCTATCTTTTAGTAGCTCGTAGTTGCTATACATATTGTCTATATGCTCTATCGCCTCTTTTGTAATTGCCTCTTTTGCAACTGCTTTTTTACTGTTTTCTTCAAAAATGGTAGTTCTTAGCTGAAACTTTTTATCTCTTTCGCTATTGTTTTTAATATATAATACTCTCATACTACTCTCCACATATTACTAAAAAAGAGTTGGCAAAAAACTCAAATTGTCCATTTTCTATAACACCTTGGTATGCATTGCTCTCGTTAAAAAGTGTGTATCTGTCGTAATCAAAATTTGGAGCAGATTGTAAAAATGTATTAGCAGAAGGTAAAAAATCTTTAGAGAAAATCTCTAATGGCATCTTATAATCTGGGTGTGGGTAGTAGAACTCTTGATTAGGGTAGCCACTACTTGCTAAAAGCTCTTCTAGCTCTTTTTTTCCAAATGTCTTTACGCTATCTACATTTAAATAGCCCTCTATAGAGTCAAAAAATTGTGCAGTATGGTCTTCTCTTGCACCTGCAAAGTATTTTAGTCCATATCTGTTTTCTATTGCTACAATTAATTTGCCATCGCTTTTTAGATATTTTTTAATCTGCTTTAAAAAGTCTTTATAAGGATCTGTAGTTTTTGTAAAACTACCTGCATACTCTAGTACACCATTTAAGATTATGTAATCAAATTTATCTTCAAAGGTTATGTCGTTTAAATTTGCAACAATAATCTCTAAATTTTCTCTATTTTTATGGCGCTCGTAGTTTATGGTTGCTCTTCTTTTAGATAGCTCTACTGAGACTACCTTATCTAAACTATCGCATAGCGCACCAGTAATTGCACCACACCCTGCCCCAATTTCTAAACAGCAAGAGCCCTCTTTAAACGGATACCAATTAATAATATTTTCTCGAATAGGTGAGAGATGGTATAGTATTGGCCACCTTTTATCGTTTAATAGAATTTTATCAAAATCTTTATTGTTTTTTACAATCTCTAGTAGTTCATTTTCTACATTACCATCACTATAGTGGTCGTTACCTGTATAGTAATCTAAATTTAATTTTGCAGACATTAACCCTCTTTTGCTTATTATAATAGTACTATTATAACTATATATGGATGAAAAGAAGGTTATTTAGCAATTAAAACAAGTTATCCATTAACGAAACAAACCATTTATCAGCCATTTTTTTGTAGCCTTGCTTGTTTGGATGGTAGTCTTCTAGATAATCGCCATGTTTAGCAGAAAGCAGATGAGACATATCTACAACTACAATATTTGGATCATTTCTTCTTGCAAGCATTGCTTTTAAATTTTTGTTATATTTTTCTATCGTTCTATCCCAAAACCATCTATTAATTATAAGAGCTACAAATACTTTTATTTTAGTATTTCTATCTTTTTCAAATCTTTTTATCTCGTTAAGTATCTTCTCAATACCATCTACTCTTCCACCAGCTTGGTCGTTAGAACCTATATGTAGTAATATCGCATCAGCAGGGTTCTTTGATAAAAATCCATAAACATGGCTTGCAATTTGCCAAGTTGTCCAGCCGGCATAGCCCTCGTTGTCTGGGTCAAACTTAGGAGTAACATCATAACCAGCGCGTCTACTACCTACAAAGTCATATTTAACTCCAGCATCATCTAAGTTATATGCTAAAAAAGAGCGGTAACCTGTTCTTTTTCCAATAGGAACAATCATCTTTCCGCTTGAATTGTAATATGCATTTGCATAATCATAGGTAATAGAGTCACCAAGAGGCATGATTCTAACAGTTTTGCCACTACCTCCAGAGCCTCCACCACCGCAGCCTGTAAATACAATAGCAACTATTGCTAGCAAAGTTAATAGAATATGTCTCATCTGTTCACCTTTTAAAATTATTTTGGTTAATTATATCGGCTATAATATAATATAACTCTTAAGTAATAAAAAATTAATATTTATAAAACTCTTTAATAGTTTTAATAATATACTCTACTTCACTTTGCTCTAAACCATAGTATATAGGGAGCCTAACAAGTCTTTCGCTCTCGAGAGTTGTATATTTGTCACTCCCAAAAAATGTACCAAATTTCTCTCCTGCAGGAGAAGAGTGTAGTGGAATATAATGAAATACTGCCTGTATACCATTTGAGTAAAGATGATTAATTAAAGAGGTTCTCTCTTCTAAATTCTTACATTTTAGGTAAAACATATGCCCATTATGTATGCAATCTTTTGGTATAGTTGGTAGCTCTATAATACCTTTTTCCTGCAGCTCTTTTAATTGCTTATAATAGCTTTTCCAAATAGCTAGCCTTTGGTTATTTATCTCTTCGGCTTTCTCTAGTTGTCCCCATAAGTAGGCTGCGCTTAGGTCATTCATTAAGTAACTACTGCCTATATCTACCCATGAGTATTTATCTACCATACCTCTAAAAAATTGGCTACGGTTTGTGCCTTTTTCTCTTATTATTTCGGCTTTTGTTGTAAACTTTTCGTCATTAATAATTAAAAGTCCACCCTCTCCACCGCTTGTGTAGTTTTTTGTCTCATGAAAGCTGTATGTTCCTAAGTGTCCTATTGTGCCTAATGCTTTGCCTTTATATGTGCTCATCATTCCTTGTGCAGCGTCTTCTATAACATATAGGTTGTGTCTGTTGGCAATATCCATTATTGTATCCATCTCGCAAGCAACCCCTGCATAGTGAACTGGCACTATTGCTTTAGTTTTCTTTGTAATTGCAGCTTCTATTAATGTTTCGTCTATGTTCATAGTATCTTCTCTAACATCAACAAAAACAATTTTTGCTCCACGAAGAGCAAATGCATTTGCAGTAGATACAAATGTGTAACTTGGCATAATAACCTCATCGCCTGGCTGAATATCTATTAATATTGCAGACATCTCAAGTGCATGAGTGCAAGATGTAGTTAAAAGTGCCTTTTTGCAATTAAGCTTTTTTTCAAACCACTTATGGCACCTTTTTGTAAACTCGCCATCTCCAGATAGCTTTAAACTTTTCATAGATAGCTTAAGGTAGTGCTCTTCGTTACCTGTAAATGGTGGTCTATTAAATATAATCATTTATACTCCTGCAATTTATTTAGTTTAGCTTTTTTGAGGCTCCAAGACAATACCAGTATCTTTATGGGTACGAATTGCCTTTGCTGGAGTTCCAAGGTATAGTGTTGCTTCTTGTGTATCGTTAAGTAGTATGCTACCTGCACCTAAAAGTGTTTCGTCTGCTACATTTACAAGCTCTGTGACAGTAGAGTTAAAGCCAATTAAAGAGCTCTCTCCAACGCTTGCGTAGCCTCCTATAATTGACCCTGCTGCTAAAATAGAGTGCTCTTTAATTTTTGCATCGTGGCATATTATAACACCAGAGTTAATAAAACAGTTCTCTTTAATATCTACATTTGGTTCTACTATTACACCAGATAATATTAAACAGTTTTGTGCAATTTTGCTACTAGAATCTATCATAGCTTTCGAGCTAACATAGCTTGCTACTGGGTAAGATAGAGCTGCAATTTTTTTGTATAGTATTTTATGAGTACGAACACTTTTATATCCTATTGCAGAAAATATATAGTGCTCTTTAGAAAAATGTCTGTTTATATCTTCTAAATTAAATACTTTAATGCCATCTATCTTGTCTCTTGTTTTATACTCTTTATCAACACAAAAAGCCACAACTTCGTAAGGGCTATCATTTATAAACAAATTAGCAATCATCTCTGCATATTTGCTATCTCCATAAATAATTAATTTTTTATCTTTTTGCACCATAGTTTTACCGATTAAATAATTTCATCTACAATATATAGGGGTCTGTTTTTTGTTTCGTCGAATACTTTACCAATGTAGAGCCCAATTAGACCCAAATTCGCAAATAGCAAGCCACCAATAAAGTAAATAGATACCATAACACTTGTCCAACCAGGAACTACTTCGTCTGTCATATAGTATTTTATAACAAGATAAAATGCATATAGCGCAGAAAGAGAAGCCAAGATAAATCCAAATTTTATAGACACTCTTAAAAGCTTGTTAGACTGAGAGACTATATTATCTACAGCTAATTGAACAAGTCTTTTAAAGTTATAAGAGCTTGTACCTATTGTTCTTTTAGCGTGTTCAATCTCTATATATGTTCGCTTAAACCCAAGCCATATAACAAAAAATGTATATGGTCTATGTTGCTCAGATAAACCTTTAAGCGCATTAGCCACTTTTCTAGATATTATGCTGTAGTTACCAATAGTTGGGTCAGTTTTAGAGTCTGATAGATAGTCATAAACTGTTATAAATGCTCTTGATGTCCATCTCTTTTTTCTACTGTCTTGTCGCCCTACTCTTTGTCCAAAAACGGCATCGTAACCCTCTTGTGCTTTGTTATATAGCTTTATAATCTCTTCCGGTCTATCTTGTAAATCGCAATCCATTACAACTACCCAGTCGCCTTGTGAGTGGTCTATACCAGCTGTAATGGCTTTATGTTGCCCAAAATTTCTAGAAAGGTTTATACCTTTTACTCTGTTGTCTTTTGCTACAATCTCTCTAATAGTCTCCCAAGCGTTGTCAGGACTTGCGTCGTTTACAAAAATAATTTCAAAATCTTCTGTAATCTTTAAGAGAGTATCTTTTACTCTTGTATATAGCTCATCTAAGCTATTTTTGCAACCATACACTGGTGATACTACTGATATTTTAGGCATCTGTATCAACCCTCCTATTTTTCTATATAATTATTTGAATTATAGCACTATATATATTATTTCCATATAATTATAGCACTGAAAGCTCTCTCCAGAACTCACTATTAAACATATTGTCATCAAAAATAAGTTTAGGAGAGTACTCATAATTACTATTTTCCGACTCTTTAACTATTACTTTTTTTGATGCTATCATAATACTATTTAGTAAAATTAGACAACCCTTTTTAAAGATCTCTTGTATTGCCTTCTCTTGAGGAATATCTGTCTTAACAATAGCCTGAGATATTATTGTACCCATATCAACCTCTTCGCTAACATAGTGGCAAGTAACACCAACATATTGGCAATTTTGCTTATAAGCATTTTTAATAGGGTCTGTACCCATTTGCCCAGCAAAGGCTGGTAATAAAGAGTAGTGAAGATTAATCATTTTACCTTTGTACTTTTTTACTAACTCTTCATCTATTATTTTTGCCCAAGTTGTTACTATAATATCTGGATTAGTTTTCTCTAGTAGCTCTTTTAGCTCATTATTGTTATCTCTTTTGTATTTAATAACAGTTGCATCTATTTTATTATTTTGCGCATAATCTACCACTGAACACTCTCTATCGGCTATTACAGATAGGTTAAAATTACTTAATAAATTCTTTGTTTTTGCAAGTTGCAAAAATTTCATATTGCCCCCACCCCCAGAGACAAGAAAACATATCTTTAGCATCTATAATTCCTCTTAAAATCATTAATTTGGTGTAATCATATTATTATACATTATATTAATATAAATAATACTTATTCTTTGTGTATCAATATAATTTGAATGTATTGTTAAAGTTTGTTTATATTATAATGTTTATTCTCTTAGTTTATTTAAAGGAATTTAAAAATTATGAAAAAACTTCTTCTTGGAATTATTGGTATTTTAGTTATATTTTTATCGTATTTTTACATAAAGCCTATGAACAAACATATATTAAATGATAAAGTAGTAACTTACAAAGCTTATAATATAGCGAAAGATAACAATCTATCAGCACTTATATACGAAGGGAATAATCTATATCATATACATCCAGGAGAGAAAAATCCTGCAAAGGTAATGTATAAATTTACAAAACCAGGAAAGCTAAAGTTATATCTTTTTGTATCTAAAAAGGCTAAATTTGCAGATGTTAAATTTTCTGTTTATAAAAATAATCAGCATATAAAAAGTGTTACATTAACTTCACAAAAAAAACAAGGCAAAAGTGTAAAAGTAGATATTACTACACAAGATATAGTTACTATTTTAGCAGACAAACATGGCGATATTAAAGATGATATAGCCTATATAGCACTAGATTTACAAGAACCAAAATATAAACTTAAAACTTTTATAATACCTTTTTTATGGTCTTTGCTTTTTATATATTTACTTGGCAAAGGTTATAAGTATGTAGGTTTTAATGCGTATATTGGATTTTTATTAATAGTTTATGCAGAGAAATTAAATTTTGGTAATTTAGATTTTAATTTGGTTTTAACCTACACTATGTTGCTTTTTTTACTTAGTTTTGTATTTGTATTAATTTACCAAGGATTGCAACGGCTAAAAAAATATAAAGTTGCTACAATTATTAGTTATATTGTAGCTTTAGTATTGTATGGCGTTCCTATAGGATTTATAGTTTATGCACTTAATTATCATACTGCTTTTACAAGAGATGCTCTTTTTGCTGTGTTTCAATCAACTAGCAAAGAGTCTTTAGAGTTTTTATCCGATTATATATCGATTAAATATATTATATTATCAATTGTTATTGGGGTAGTTATTGGGTTACTACTTTATTTGCAAGAGAGAAAAGAGACCAAAAAAATAGAAAAATCTTTACTTATCTTCTTAATTTTTCTGTTTGCTAGTATAGTAAGCTTAAATATTTCTACTTTAAGATTGCCAAATTTTGTAGTAGATGGCTTTAAAAGGTATGGCTACGAAATAAGCAAATTTAAAGAAGTTAGGGCAAAAAGAAAATCTGGTAAAATTAAATTTAGCGCTACTAAAGAGAAACAAGGAGAGACTTATATATTTATAATAGGTGAATCTTTAAATAAAAACCATATGGGAGTATATGGATATTTTAGAGACACAACTCCAAATTTAACCAAAATGCATAAAGATGGTGAGCTAGAGCTATTTAATAAAGTTTACTCTAATCATACACATACTGTTTTTGTATTAGATTTAGCACTAACTCAGGCAAATCAGTATAATAAAATGGATTTTTTTGATGCACCTTCGATTATAGATATACTAAAAAAAGCTGGGTTCGAGACCTATTGGCTAACAAATCAACCGCTATATAGTATTTATGATAATATGGTATCTGTTATTGCAACTGCTGCAGATAATGTGGTTGCACTTAATACATCAGTTGGAGGAATAGCAGGAAGAGCATACTATGATGGCCCTTTAATTGATAGAGTAAAAAAAGTTTTATCTAAAAAAAGCAGTAAAAATAGAGCTATTTTTGTTCATTTAGGTGGTAGCCACTCTACATACTCAGAGCGCTATCCAAACGATAAATATACAAAATTCTCAAAAGAGCTAAACCCTGGTGTTTTTGGCAAAAAAGCCTCTAAAGTTGCAAATATAAATACATATGATAATAGCGTTTATTATAATGATTATGTGGTTGGCTCTATAATAAAAGAGTTTAAAAAAGATAGTAGTGCATACGCTCTTTTTTATATGTCTGACCATGCAGAAGATGTAGAAAATAGAGTAGGACATAACTCTTCAATGTTTACTTTTTATATGACTGAGATTCCATTTATTGCCTACTTTAGCAATAAGTATAAAACTGAGTATTCTAATAGATATAAGACTATTTTAGAGCATAAAAACACTCTATTCTCAAACGATATGCTATATAGCACATTAATAGGTCTCTATGGCATAAAAACTGATAAATATAATTCTAAATACGATTTTAGCTCTAAAAGCTACTCTTTAAACGAAAAAGATGCTATTGTACTACATGGCAAAAAACATTATGCAGATAAAAATAACCATATATATTGGCAAGAGCATAATAAAAAATTTATAAAAGATAGCAATAAAACAGCAATTAATAGTGTTAACTCAATTGGCATGTTAAATGAGCTACAAAGTGCCAAGTACAAAAGATTTAAGATAGATTTAACATATCAAAATGGTTTAAGAGTAGGTGTAGATAATAAACTTTTAGGATTAAGCTTACAAGAGTTTATTCAAAAAGCAAAAATTAGTACAATTGAGCATCTGTTATTAGATTTAAAAAATTTAGATGCTAAAAATTATCAGACTATTATAAATGAATTATTAGATATAGAAAATAAGTTCAAAATTAAAACTAAAACAACATTAATAATTAGCAATAGTAGCTATATAGATAAATTTGAAAAAAATGGGTGGAATGTAGCGTATTTAGTAGATATTAAAAATACGGTAGATGAGGTTAGTAATATTTTAAAGTCTCAAAATATTAACACAATATATATTAAGCAAAATCAGTATAAAAAGTTAGAAAATTTAAATGTTAACTATATAATTAAATTTAATACGCCACTATATGATATAAACTTTAAAAAAGCTCTAAAAAGTAGTAAATATTTAGAAAATTTAAAAATAAAAGATATATTATTTACATATGACTCACAATTTAAGTTATAATACATATTAAAAAAGGTTATATATGAAAAAAGAGACATCTACTCATATGCTATATTTTTCTTTTTTTGTAATAGTATCTTTATTCTACATATTTAATGGCTATGCAATGCTAGGTACCAATGATGATTGGGCATTATGGGGAATGCTAAATTATAAAGGAATTTATGGTACTTTAATTATGAGTTACCCTGGCTCTTTTATAGTAAGCAAATTATATGATATATTTCCATTTTTCCCTTGGTATAGCATATTGTTATCATTTATTATTATTTTAAATTTTTATGCAATCTCAATTTATATTAAAAACATTGAATCTTTTTTACAAAAAATTGCACTTTTGATTGTTTCATTTTTTTTAATATCATATTTTTGGCTAAATGCTACAATTACAAGCTTAACAGTACTAACTATGTTAATTTCTATTGGATTAATAAATAAAAATTTAAAACTTTCATTTGTAGTTATATTTTTAGCTTTTTTGTTAAGAAGCGATATTATGTTTGTTTTTATACCATTTTATATGGTTTCATACTTTATTTTAAAAGATAAACTAAAACCTACAAAGAGTGAAGTATCAACTTTAGTTACTGTAATTATACTTATTACTTTATTTTTATTTCTCCAAAGCCAAGATAAATTTTATATAAATTGGATGCAATTTAATAAAGCTAGATCAGCAATAGTAGATTTAGCAATTTTAAATGTAGATAAAAACTATTTCTCAATAATTGAGAAATTTTGTTATCAAGCTGGTTGGTTACAGGATCCTCAGTTGCTTTCTACTAAAAAATTAATAGCAACATCACCCTCTTTTACCGATGTATTATCTATATATTTAAATAAAATAGATATTATCAATTTTGTAAAATATTATAAGTTTAAATATTGGTTATGGCTACTATTAGGTAGTAGTTTTATAGCACTATTTATAGCATTTAAAGAGAAAAGAGTTATATTTATTCTATTTTTTGTAGTTATAGCTATATTACTTTTGATAGTTAGAGATGTGCATAGGGTTACAGTACCATTGATGGTGATATGGGGGTATGTGCTTTTTGAAGTTTTAAATAGATATAAGATTTTATCTACATTATTTAGTTTTAGCATAGTTTATGTTTTATATATTTATATGTCTGCACAATTTAATATTAGCGATAAAAATATTAGTTATTATAAAAGCTTACAAAAAGAGGCAAAAGCACTTATTAAAGATAGCAATAAAGTATGTGAAATTTCTTTAAATTTTCCTACTAATCCATCCGATAAGTTAAATACAGTATTTATTGCTAACTATCTTTTTGATGAAGATAGCTGGATTAAAATAGACAATAAAGAGATACTACCTACTGGCTGGTTAGTTAGAAATAGGTTCTTTTATGAAACTCATAACTTAAGCGATACAACAACTAAAAGAAAATACAAAACTTATCATGATTTTTTAATTGATAATAATACTGCATTTTTTGGTAGCAAAAGTTTAACTAAATCTAGAAGCTTTAACTATTTGCTAAAAACTTACGATAAGTTATATTTAAAAGATAAACCAAATTGCAAACATAAAACAGCAATTATAAAAAGCTCTAAAAATTTTGCAATTTCTCAGGTTCAAGTAGTCTGTAAGTAGATTTATTGCAAAAAATATTCAGAGATGTAGAATAATAGTTATGATATACTTTGATAATATTAAATACAACAAAAGGTAACTAGAGTGAGTAAAATTATAGGTATGACACAATCTAATTATATTCCTTGGAAGGGATATTTTGATTATATTAATAGTGTAGATGAGTTCTTTTTTTATGACGATGTTCAATACACAAAGCAAGATTGGAGAAGCCGTAATATGATTAAAAGCCCTAAGGGTGTAGAGTGGCTATCTGTACCAGTTGGTTCAAAAACAAGAAATCGTTTAATTTGCGAAGTAGATATTAAGCAGCACGATTGGCAAAAGAGCCATTGGGGTAAGATTAGCCAATACTATAGAGAGGCACCATATTTTAAAATGTATAAAGAGTTTTTTGACGATATATACATTGGCAATACATGGACAAACCTTTCAGATATGAACCAAACTATCATTAAAAGAATCTCTAAAGAGTTACTAGGAATAACTACAAAGTTTGATGATTCTAGAAGATTTAATCTTCATGGAAGCAAAGAAGAGAGATACATTCCTCTATTAAAAGAGATTGGCTGTACAACATTTGTTAGCGGTCCATCTGCAAAAAGCTATTTAACCGATGAAGCTATGGAAAAAGAGGGTATTAAACTAGAGTGGATGAATTACGAAGGATACAAAGAGTACCATCAGCTATATCCTCCGTTTGAGCACAGTGTATCAATTTTAGATTTAATCTTTAACGAGGGTCCAAACATGAAAGAGTTTATGAATAGCTTTAAAAGCTAATAAACCCTTTTACTTTTTAAGTAGAGTCTTAATAACACTCTCTACTTTGTTAATATTTGCAACTGCTTTATGATATACAAATTTACCATCTTTATCAAAAATCATTAAATATGGTACTATCTGTTTGGCATAACCAGTTGTATCTTTTATATACTTAAATATGTCTCCAGCACCATTTTTAGGAATTGTAATATATTTTTGCTTATTTAAATTTGTTAAAGCCCCATATGTCTCTATTGCTATAATTACTATATCATCTTTATATTTCTTTTGTAATTTATTGTATGGCTCTATTGCTCTAATACAATGTGGACAACTATCGCCATACACCTCTAAAAGTACAATTTTTCCTTTAAACTCTTTAAATAATATACCTTTATCTATCTTCTTTATAGTAATTTCTTTACCTTTTGTAGATGTAATAGTAGTTACATTTTTTTTATTAATCTCTAAGCCATATGCACTAATAAATAGTAAAATTGCAGCAAAGATTATTTTAACTTTTTTCATTTTTAACTCCTTTTGTTGTTTACGCATATTTTAGCATTAAATTGTGTACTTTTTGTAAATTAACACTACACATTTTGTTTACAACTTTAAGCTATAATATCTAAAATTAACAAAGGATGCAGATGCTATTTAACTCTTACATTTATATATTTTTATTTTTGCCATTTACATTTTTTGTATATTTTGCACTAAATAGAGCTAAATTGCTTGTTGCATCTAAAATTTTTTTAGTTTTGGCATCACTATTTTTTTATAGTTGGTGGAGTGTAAAGTATCTTCCAATAATGCTTTTTTCTATATTTTTTAACTACTATATTGGGCAATTGCTCTCTAAAAAAAGAGAGAATAAATCTATATTAATATTTGGCATAGTTGCTAATGTATCTTTGCTTGGTTACTTTAAGTATGCAGATTTTTTAATTGATACTACTAATATGGCACTAAATACTAATATAGAGCTTTTACACTTAACCTTGCCTTTAGCAATATCGTTTTTTACCTTTCAGCAAATTGCATATTTAGTAGATAGCTACAAAGGAGAGACAAAAGAGTATAGTTTTTTAAATTATGCAAATTTTGTTACATTCTTTCCTCAGTTGATTGCTGGTCCAATTGTACACCACAAAGAGATGATGCCTCAATTTGAGAATATTTCTAATAAACTAAAGAGGTATAATAATATCTCTAAAGCTATTTTTATATTCTCTATTGGACTCTTTAAAAAGGTAATTATTGCTGATACTTTTGCAATATGGGCAAATGCTGGTTTTAATAGTGCAGGTGCGTTAAATATGCTAGAGGCTTGGGTTACATCTCTCTCTTATACATTTGAGTTATATTTCGATTTTAGTGGTTATACCGATATGGCAATAGGTTCAGCTTTGCTCTTTAATATTAAGCTTCCAATTAACTTTAATTCACCTTATAAAGCTACATCTATTCAGGACTTTTGGAGAAGATGGCATATAACTCTTAGTCGTTTTTTAAGAGATTATATCTATATTCCTTTAGGTGGTAACAAAAGGGGCGAAATTAAAACATACTCAAACCTTTTTATAACATTTCTTATTGGGGGTATTTGGCATGGTGCTGGTTGGAACTTTATATTTTGGGGCTTTTTGCATGGTGTTGCAACTGTAATTCATAGATTTTGGAGTAAGCTAAATTTTAAGCTAAATACAATTGTAGCTTGGTTTATTACATTTAATTTTATTAATATTACATGGGTATTTTTTAGAGCAAAAGATTGGAGCAGTGCAATAAAAATTCTTAAAGCAATGTTTTTTGGCGAGTTTAAAATACCACAAAATTTAAATAGCTATTTGCATCATATATCTAGCAATTCTTATGCTATATATGCGGTAATTGTTGCATTTGTTGTGGTATTGTTTTTTAAAAATTCTAATGAAATTGCAAAAAAGTTTAAACCAAATATATTAACATTAATATTTAGTGCGGTTATATTTTTAGTATCTATTGCTTCGCTTACTAAGTTTTCAGAATTTCTATATTTTAACTTTTAGGGGTGATTATGAGCTATAAATTATGGAGTAGATTTTTTATATTAATTGTCTTTTTAGCAGTATCTCTTTTTGGGCTCTTTAACTATGCCATTGACCCACTATGGACATTTTGCCACAGCAATAAATTTAACAATGCCCAACCTGGCTTTAATGAGCGCCAACAAAAAACAAATAGAGCTTACTTTTGTGGCTTAAAGCAGTACGATACTCTTATACTAGGTAGTAGTAGAGTAACATATATAAATCAGCACGATTTTAAACCATTAAAGGCATTTAATTATGCGAGTGTGTCAATGTATCCAATAGAGTATAAAGGGTGGATAGATAATGCAAAAAAGATAAAAGGTAAAGATTTTAAAACAATAATTATAGGTGTTGACTTTTGGGGCTCTAGTAATGGTGCATTTGCTAAAAAACAGATAAAAACAACTCCAAAGCCATCTACCTATTTAAAGACCGCTTCTTCTTTTGCATACAGATACAAAATGCTCTTTTCTATGGATACCTTTAAAAGAAGTACAGAGTCTATTAAGCACTCTAAAGCACTTGGCACAACAGACTACACACGAGATAACATAAAGCAGACTATTAGAATTTCTAAAGCAAGAAAACAGCAAGCTGTAAATACGCAAATTAGCCTATATAATAACTATTTTTACGGTAAAGGCTACCACTATAATACAAAATTAAAAAAGTTTTTTGCAAAATTAAAAAAAGATAATCCAAATACAAAATTTATAATATTTACCACCCCAATTAGCGAGCAACTATTTAAAATATTGGTTAAAAATGGAAATATTAAAGATTATAAAAGATGGTTAAAAACACTTGTAGAAAGTTTTGGAGAGGTTTATAACTTTATGGATATAAATACTATTACAAAAAACCCAAATAATTATGCAGATCTGCACCATATCTACCCACAAGTAGGTAAATTTATAGCAAATAAAATAGTTGGCACTAAAAACTCTAATTTACCAAAAGATTTTGGCATAATTATTAATAAAAATAATCTAAACGAGTATTTTAAATTGTTGGATAAACAGATAGAGTATTAAGCTTAAAAGTTTTAAAGTTTAATATAATTTTAAATAGGTTTTATATTATCCTTAAAGGAGCGTCAAGTGGGGTATTTTTATATTTTTGGAACGATATTTTTTACAGTTTATGGGCAAATTGTATTAAAATGGAGAATTAACAAAGTTGGTGCTTTGCCAGATGATTTTATGGATAAAGTAATTTTTCTTATTAAATTAATGTTTGATCCGTGGATTTTTTCTGGTTTTTTTGCTGCATTTATAGCATCGTTTTTTTGGATGGCAGCTATGACAAAGTTTGAAATATCTTTTGCATACCCATTTATGAGTAGCGCATTTGTTTTAGTATTTATACTATCAGTGTTATTATTTAACGAGGTTGTAACTCTACAAAAAATTATTGGTTTATCTTTAATTGTGCTTGGTATAATTGTTACAAGCCGAAGTATGTAATTTTTTATTAGCGAGTTAAAGAAAATATGAATAATTTTTCAAAAAAGAGCACATTTTATTTAAATACAATATTTATAATATTGGTTTTAGCATATATAGCATTAGGATGGCTATTAATATCAAACATATCACATGTATTTCCATTTAGTGGCCCAGATGAGATTATGCACGAATCTATGGCAGAGTATATAGCCAAATATCTATCTTGGCCTAATTGGGATAGCAAGGAGCTAATAAGAAATGCTTATGGAGTATCGTATAGCACAGGAAGTGCAATAGTTTATTGGGTACATGCTTTAAGTTATAAACTATTTGGGTACCATAGAGTTGGTTCTTTTATTTTGCTACTCATATATCTTTTAATTACAACTATTATCTATAAAAAAAATAAAATAGCAGGTTTCTTTTTGCTTGCTAGTTTATTCCCACAAGCACTATTTATATTTTCATATGTAAATTCTGATACTGGCACTATATTATCTGCATTAGTGCTGGGTATGAGTGTTGGCTTATTTATTGTAGGCAAAGGAAGTTTAAAGAACTTTTTAATAGTTATGTTTTTTGCAGGTTTTGCTGTTACAGCTAGGCAACACTTATGGGTTATTGCACTAATAACTCTTATTTGGGTAATATGCTACAGATACAAAACTGTCTTTACATTTAACAAAAAAATATTAATGTTATCGATTTTAGTGGCTTTAGTGCCTGCATCCTGGTGGTTTATAACTAGCTATTTAGCAAATGATGGCGACATACTTGGTGCATTTACTAATGCTAAATCTATTGCGGAGTTCTCTAAAGAGGGACTACCATCTTTAGGTAGAAATTGGAGTGCTTTTTCTATACTTACTTTTATTCACTCTACGATATACAGTTTATATGGTAATTGGGGGTGGACAAGCTTGCCTTTAGATGATTATGAGTACATTTTAATTTTTATATTTGCGCTACTAATAGCATATTTTTTATATAAAAATATTAGTAAAAAAATATTTATATTTTTAGTTTTCTTGGTACTTATAAATTTATTTTTAATGGTTATTTATTCGGTATTTTATGATTATCAATCGCAAGGAAGATACCTCTTCCCAAGTATTTATGTTACTGTTGGAATTGTAGCTTCAACTTTGGCACTAAGTAAAGTAAGTTCAAAAAATCTTTTGTACCTTCTTGCTATATTTGCTGTATTAAATGTATATTTTAGTGCAAAGTTAACAATAAATAGTTATCTCTATTTAGATAAGCCAGTTAAAATACTTTGCGATCAAAACATATACTATAAAGATGCGGCAATGCATGTAGATAAGTTAAAAATAGTAGATAATAAGCTATTTATTAGAGGCTGGATATTTAATAAGAAAAATGGCAGCATATTCAATAATTTAAATTTGGTATTAAAAAAAGACAATGACTATTATAAGATAGAGCTAGAGCAAGAAGAAAGAAAAGATGTTGCAAGAGCATTTGGAAGTAATAATATAAAAGACTCAGGTTTTTCTGCAAAGATGATAGATATAAGTGCAATGCAAAAAGGTAAGTATGAGTGTTTAATTTCTGTTACAATAGATAATAAAAAAATGCTAATAAAATTAGATAAAATATTAAAAATATAAATATGTAGGACGTAAAAAGAGAGTCTAGTTTCTTTTATTATATTCTTATATAATCCAATTTAGTTTGTTTTTGTATATAAGATGCGTATTATGTTGTAACTATTTGTAAAATGTCATTAATAGAGATGGAATATATATTACAAATTAAGTAAAATGTATATATTATGTAAATATTAAGCAATATATATCCATATTATCGTTATTATTGTATTGAAATTTAATACAAAGGGATAATATGTTACATAAAATAACCATTTTTATATATAGTGTAATTTTAACTTTTATAATTAGTGGATGTAATGAGGTTGCATTTAATGACGATATGAACATCTCATTAAGAGGTAGTAAAAAAATTACTTTAATTTTAGATGATAACTTTAGTGATCCTGGGGCTGTAGCTTTTGATAAAAATGATGGCAACTTAACATCTAATATTTCTATAAAATCTGATTTAAATACTTCTAAAGAGGGTAATTATACAATATCTTATTTAGTAACTAATAGAAAGTCAGAAACATTAGTAGTTACTAGAGAAGTAGTAGTAAAAAAGGTAGAGCCCTTAAAAATCTTTGCACCAATTGATACAAATATAGAAGATTCTAAAGATAGTGGTATCTTATATTATGCGGACCCTGGTTTTAATAGAGTATTAAAAGTAGATTATAAAAATTGGTCTTTAGATGAATTAAGAGTAGATGGTATAAATCCACATTCTGTTGATAGGGCAGGTTATAGTGATAAATTTTATGTAAGAACGCAAAATTCATATTCATTTGATGTTATTAATTTTGAAACTAAAGAGGTAAAGAGTATCGACTTAAAAGATCATAAACCAAGAGCAATAGGTGGCTATAATAAAAAGTATAATATTCAGTTGCTATCTGGTAAAAATATGCCTACTTTAGATGTAATAGATGTTTATAATGATAGCATCATAGCAACACTTGGAATTAGAAAAGAGTATAATAAAGAGCAAATTACTTCAAATGCTGGTAATGGTTCGGCTACTGGGCATGGATTATGGTTAGATGTAGATCATTTTGCGTTAATAGATAGAGTAAATAAAAATGTTGTGGTTTATAAAGTTATTAAAAACAGTGATGTATCTTTAGAGTTTATTAAAACATATACTCTTAATACAATTACAGCAATACATGCAATAGAGAGAAATAGATTTCCAGTAACAAGAGACGATATTAGTGTATTTTACTCAATGGGAGAAGGTGACATAACAAAAGGTATATCTCCTTATGTAGAAGAGTTGTATTTTAATGCTAAAACAGGAGAGCTAAAAAGTAAAAGAGTTACATTTTTAAAACAAAGTAATAAAAAGGTAAGCAATATCTCTGCTACTACACACCATGGCAGTGTAACACCAGATGGTAAATATATAGTTGCACCAGTGTTGGATGGAAAGGTATATTTTATAGATAGAAAAACAATGAAAATTGCTAAAGTTTTAAATGCTAAATTAGGTGCTGCTCATATAGAGTTTTCTAAAAGTAGAGATTTAGCAATTATTACTAATCATTACTCTAATTATATTACTATAATAGATATGAAAACACTAGAGGTTAAAAGTAATATACAAATTGGATTTGAGCATCAGTATAACCCAAATAATATACATCTATTTCAGCCACATTTCTCTTATGTGTCAGAAGATGGTAAGTATTACTATACATTTGCAACACAAGATGGTGTATTTTTAAAGATAAATCTAGATACATTAGAGATAGAAAATACTCTTCATACTGGTGGCGTACCAGAGCAGGCACACTCTTAGATTTAAATAGATATTTGCTATTTAAATCACTTTTACATTCGCCAATGTCTAAAGTTGTGTTGGCTGTTTGTTTTTACCTCTTGCATTAGTTCTGGAAAAAAGTATAAAAAGCCGTTTTCTAGGTAGTCTAGTTCTTCTTCTATTAGGGGCATATACTCTATTGCGCACTCTTTAGATTTTGCTCTTTGTGATAGGCGGTTGTCTATTCGGCATAGGGCTCGGGTTACGCCATCTAGGGTTGCGTAGCTAAGAAGGTGGCAGTTTATTACAACTTGCATAATTGTATCTACTGCCTCTTGAGGGTAGTTTGTAATTGCCCTTAGGGCTTGGTTTCTAAAGTCTTCTAAAAACTTTTCGTGCTCTACATTTGAGTATCTGCTCCAGTGTTTACTTAAGAAGTAGTCGTAAAGTATATCTAACACCACACCCTTTAGTGGCCCTCTTTGGGTTAGTGTTTTTTTAGCATCTTTTACAATTGGGTGAGAGTCGGTAAAGCTATCTATTATTAGGTGTAGCTCTATACCCTCTTTAAACTCGCTAGATGCACCTTTAAAGGGCTTTGCCTTAAGGGGGTCTGCAAGTAGGTTGCCTAGTTGATTCTCGATTGATTTATCCGATAAAAATACATGTGCTAGCCAATTCATTACTTTGCAATCTTTCCTTTATATGTAATAATACCACCTAAATGGTTAATTGCATTAACTCCTAGCGCTCTAAATTTAGAACTTATCTGCCCCGAACGATTGCCACTTCGGCAGGTAAATACTATATTTTTATCGCTATTTTTACTTAAAAAATCGCCCATCCAGCTTTGAGTGCTACTTATTGGCATTAGCATATCTACACCAGCTATATGTGCACTAATATACTCAGACTCTTCTCGTACATCTATAAGTAAAAAGTCAATATCTTTTTTTGCTCTAGCATTAAGAAGTTGCTCTAATTCGCTAGAGCTAACACCACTTTTTAATAATAGTTGCTTTGTAATATTCATAAAAGAATTATATCTAATAAATTTTATAAAGATATTCTTTTATTTATAACTAAAATTGATACAAATTGACACTTTTTTTGAATATAATCTTTAAATTGTCTATAATTATAAAACTCAAACCAAAGGAAACAAAAGTGTATAAAATTTTGTTAACCCTACTCTTAATGGTAGTAAGCCTAAAAGCTATGAATCAAAAAGAGCTAGCCCTAGCTATAGACCATACAGTACGCCAAAGTGTAAGAACACAAAAGATAGTAAAAGAGGCTCTTTTAATTAAAATGGGCATAGAGAGCAAAAAAAATGCCAAACAGATGCAATTTAGCATAGATATGTTAAATATGGATTTAAATGGCTTTTTAGGCAAGAGTAGAAGTAAACTACCTGTAATTAAAGATAAAAAGATACTACTAAAACTCTTAGAGTTTAAAAAAGCTTGGAGAGAGTTTGAAAAAAGAGCTACAGCCATAGCAAATTTGCAATATACACCTAACGATATTAACTACCTTGTCGATAATAATATAGAGCTACTTTTAAAGAGTAGAGCAGTAGTTTTATCGGTAATAGAGAGATATAAAGAGAGCAGTAATTTAAAATTTGCTAACGATATTAAAATTGCAGGTAAACAAAGAATGCTTTTGCAGATGATATCTAAAGATATTTTGATGTATTTAAATAATCTGCATAAAACTGACTCTTTAAGAGATTTAAAAAAGATAAAAGATATAAACAGAAACTTTAGTGCTTTGTTAAATGGAGATGCTAAATTAAAGTGCATAGGTGTAAAGTTGCCAAAAATTGTAAATAGAATAAAAGAGGCACAAAATAGTTGGCAAGAAGCTAAGCCACTTATCTCTAAAGCACTAAAAAGAAAAGATAAAAATGTAGTAAAAAGTATTATGTTAAAGTTAGATAATATTAGAGTAAATATGCGCCAAGCAGTAGTTTTATATAGAAAATCTTTAGATAGAGAGAAACAGTATATGGCTATAAATAGTATTGTAGGTAACTTTTATAAAAAATTAATAAAAATAAAGCAACTTATAGATTTAGCAGGTAAGCAAAGAATGTTAACACAGCGTATGGCAAAGTTAGCAATAGAGTGTAGCTATAATTTAACTAAAAATAGTTGCCAAAAGTTGCAATCGGATAAAAAGTTATACTCAAATGTCTTGAAGCTATTTGAGTTAGCTAAGCAAAAGAAGACTCTAGAGCCAGAGTTATTTAATTTGGTAAAAGATGAAATATCAATAATAAAAACAGATTGGGAACCTTTTAGTAAAGATATAAGCATAATCGCAAAAAGTAATGCCAAAAATAACGAAACACTAAATAGAGTTTTGCAAAAAAATGAGAAACTTTTAAAGTTGTCTAACGAGTTGGTTGTTCAGATGCTAAGATACTATAAAAATAGACTAACTCCTGTTGAGCAAAAAAGCTTAAGGATTATAAATATAGCTGGAAAAGAGAGAATGTTATCTCAAAAAATGAGTAAAGAGTTTTTAGAAAATAGCATACTTAAAAATAGTAATTCTTATGCTAAATTAACTAAAACTATTAAGCTTTATAGTTTAATATTAAACTCTTTATTAGATGGTAATAATAAGCTATCTATACCAAAAGTAACTAACTACGAAATTAAAAAGCAACTTAAAAAAGTAGCTACTCTTTGGGCTAAATTAAAGCCAATTTATTTAAAAAACAGACCAAATACAAAAGAGTTAAAGCTAATACTTTTAGCAAATCCAATGTTATTAAAAGAGATGGATAAAACAGTAAAATTAATAACAAAAGCAACAGAATATTAAGGAGATGAGAGTGAAAAAATATATATTAACAGGTTTGGCGCTATCTGTATCTACTATAGCTATTTCTAGCGATTTAAAGTTGTATGCGTGTGGGGTAACTAGGGTTGCATTTATGAAAGAGCTAAATCAAGCATTTAGCCAGAAGTTTAATTTAGATATATCTATGAATAAAAGTGGTGGAGATATATTTGTAATAAAGGGTGTAAACAATAAAAAAGTAGATCTAGGTAGTGGTTGTAGAGAGTCTATAGATACATCTAAAGATGAAAAAAATGTAGAGTCTATACAAGTAGCTTGGGGAGCACTATCTTTTATTGTTAATTCTAAAAATAGTGTAACAAACATAACTACAAAACAGATAAAAGATATACTAATTGGTAGAGTAGTAAACTGGAAAGAGCTAGGTGGAGACGACAAGCCTATAAATTTAATTATTAGAGAGTCTAAAAAATCTGGTGTTGGTTTAAGCGCAAGAGAAGCGTTATTTAAAAATATAGACGAAGACTTTTATAGCAAAGCTAAAAAGGTTAAGAGCTCTGGTTTTGTAAGAGATGCTGTGGCTAAAGATGAAAATGCATTTGCAATAGATAATACTATGAGCTCGGCTAAAAATAGCTCTATTAAGATGCTAAGTGTAGATGGTGTAGAGCCAACTAAAGCAAATATATTAAGCGGTAAATATAAAATGCGCCAAGCTTTATATATCTATTTACCTAAAAATCCATCTAAAGTGGCAAGTAAATACGCTAAATTTGCACTATCTAAAGAGGGGCAAGCAGTTATATCTAAAACTGGCACTGCCAACTTAGCCGAAGCATCGGGTAAAAACGACGAAGATAACTATATGATTCAAAATTTACTTATGGATTTGCAGTAGTTGTAGTATTAAAGATTTAACTTTAATACTTCTCTAGAGGTTCATATTTTATAGTAACTGCTTGTGAAAAATTAGGTGTATCATCATAAGAGAATATAGAGTAGTATTTTTCTTTATCAAAAGATCCAAAATTATCATATGTCCAGTTATCTTTGCCGCCATATAGCTTAACCCCATCCATAAAATTTTTAGGTGGATGAAAGCTATTTCTAACTACATAATAGCCTTTAATATCGCTATGCTCTATCCTATCCCAAGATAATTTTATCATACCATTTTCTTTGCTAATTTTTGCGCTTATAGGTGCAGGTAGAGGCTTTCGGCGTTTTTTGATATACTCGATACTTAGCTCAACATCTTCGCTCCAATCTACTACTTTACTTTTTGCTCCAAGCGATGAGGTTGGTTTTATAACAAGTTTAAGTTTTTTGCCATTTTGGTGCAAAATATCTAGTACATTGCGAGATAATGTATCAAATTTAAAGTATTGATATTCTCTATTTTTTAAGTCATTCTCAGCAACTTCGTAACCTATATACTCTATTTTTTCACGGTTTTTTATATCTTCAAAACTACCTACTTCATCTAGTTTTACAAGCTCTACATAAAACCTAATATCAGATTTTTTCTTAGGTATATTTTTGTTTTTTATCTTTAGTGCGCAATCTGTAATAATATGATTTTGGTGATCTACAAGCTTAGTTAAGTCAAATTCTAAATAGCTATATACTTTATCTCCATTTTTATCAAAGCCGCTTTGTAGGGTGTTGCTTACCCCATCTTTGGAGATACTATTAAAGTTATCTACATTTAAATCTAGTTTCTTTTTAGGTACAGTATATTTAATATCAAGCATTGGTCTATAGTGTATGCCACCACCAAATCTACCATACCCAATGTCAAATTGCATCATTTGTGAATCTTCGCCATCTGGTAAGCTTTTTGGTCCATCTAGTCTAAAAGTAACATTTTGATTGCTAATTTCATCTTGTAAAAAGTTACACTCAAGAGCCGAAAATTCCCAATAGTTCCATATACCTTGTGTAAGCTGTTGAGATTTAATTCCACGACCTATATGCCCCTTTGCCTTTGCACTATTTACTACTTTAAAGTCTGTAATATCACTAAAACTTGCATGTTTAAGCATAGATAGTGTCCACTCGCCATATCGCTCTATCTTTGCTCCTACTCTATTCATTGGGTATATATAAAACCTTGCAGATTTAATTATTGCATCTTTTGGTAAGTAGCTTAAATCAAAAGATATTACTCCATTACATACACCTTTAGATTTATTTATCCCAACAAATAGTGAATTTACACCAAAGTGAGAGCGATTTTGCTCTTGTGTATATTCACCAAGGTAGCCTGTAGTGTCTTTAGAGGCAAAAATAAGTTTAAAAAACTCATCTTCATTTAGTTTTGTACGAATTTTAACAGTAGGAGCAAATGGTGATTTATAAGAACTTTTTTTGCTAACTGCTCTAATAGTGTAGTTATAGTTTGTAGAACTCTCTAGATCTGTATCTTTAAATTCGTGTTCTCCTGATATACCTACTTTTGTTCTTTCATTACAGGCATCTTTATCTTTAGTGCTTCTGTATATTTCGAAAAATATATCATCTCTTATTTCGTAATCCCATTTTAGTGTTACACTACTAGAGCTACACTCTTTAATGCTAAAATTGTCTACTCTTTTAGGTGCAAATGTCGAGTAGTTTACAACTTCGCTAAATGCGTGTTTTAAAGCTGGAATATTTTCGTTAATACTGCTGCTCATACTTTTCATATAGTCTGGAATATTTTTTGTTCCAACTTCTACAACTATTGCTAAAATACCTCTAGAGTAGTAGTACTCTCTACCGCTACCACTAATTAAAACAGCAGGTGGCTTTCCGCGGTGTATCCCATATTTTCTACCAGTAACTTTTGCAAACTCGTCATTCATATTTGCTGCTAGTGCATTCATATCTGTTCCGTCAATTTCGGCTTCATGCTTAAATTTATGAGCAGGAAAAAATACATTACCCTGAGAGTGATAATCCAGTGCAATTGTAATATTAGGATGACTATCAACAAAATCTTTTATTGCTCTTGTTTCTGCTTCGCTAAAAGGTTCTTCGCCACCATATACATTAGACTTTGTATTACTAATTTTTTTAAAGCCTATAGAGAAATTTCTATTTAAATCTACTCCAAATGTGCCATCGTAATTTTTGCGTCTATTTTTACGCCAAAACGAGAAGTGTTCTCTTGAGTATTCGTATCCATCAGGATTTAGACATGGCACCATATATAGCGTAGATTCCTCTAAAGAGTTTTCTAGTATTGGGTCAATATTTGCAAACTCAGCTACATGTTTTATAAACTTTAGTGCCAACTCGTGCCCTATCCACTCTCTAGCATGTATACTACCTGTATAAAGTAAAGCAGGTTTATTATCGGCATTTTGTACATCTTTAGATATTTTAACTAATACGATATCTCTATTTTCATAAGTTGTTCCAATTTTAATAACTTTTATTAAATTTGGATATTTTTTTTCCATTTCGTGAAGGTATTGTAAACTCTCATCATAAGATATATATTGATTTTTCATTTTTTGGTATACCTTTATTAATTGATTAATGTAATTAGTGTGGCATTATAGCATTTTGGTATAAATATGAGTATAAGTAGAAAAATATTATAAAGCTAAAGGGAGGTTAAGCCCCTACCCCTTTTATTACAAAGAAAATAATTGCAGAAACAGCTGCTGCTGCTGGCACAGTAATTACCCAAGCAGCAATAATTTTTTTAACCATTCCCCTTTTAACATAGTTCTCTCTAAGAGATTTTTTAAGCTTTTTAACAACCTTTTTCTGAGACTTCTCTTGCTCAATTAGCTCTAGCTTTTTAGTAGCGTTATTGTTTGTGCACTTTTTAATTGCGCCTTTAAGTGTTTTTAGTTTATTTTGCTCTATCTCTAGCCTCTCTTGCGCTTCGCTTGCACTTTTTCTATCTAGCCACTCTCTTAAGAAGCCAACACCAAATACAGCACCAACGGCAATGTGAGTAGAGCTTACAGGCAATCCTAGCTGAGAAGCGATAATAACAGTAATTGCAGCTGCCATCATAATAGAGAATGCTCTCATTTGATCTAGCTCTGTAATCTCGCTACCAACAGTTTTAATAAGTCTAGGGCCAAATAGGGCTAAACCAATTGATATACCAATACCACCAACAGCCATAACCCATAAAGGAATAGCCGCTTTTTTAGAAATTGCTAAGTTTACAATTGCATCATTTACTGCAGCTAATGGTCCAACTGCATTTGCAACATCGTTTGCACCGTGCGCAAAGCTAAGAAGTGCAGCTGCAAAAATTAGAGGAATTGTAAATAGCTTATTTAGATCTTCTCTTGTATTTTTTAGGCTAGCAACTTTAATAGCAACTCTTGGTTTTACAATTAAATATGTAACAATACCACCAATAATACCAGCACTAAGTCCAACCCCAATAGTTGGCTTTTTAGTGTGTGGTAGTAGGCTAATAATGTTTGTTAAATCTTTCCAAACATGCTTAAGACCCTTAAGTGTTAAGTATGTAATAAATGCCGCACTCATAATAGCAACTAAGATTGGAACTATCTTTTTAGCAGCCTCTATTTTGTTATCTTTATATAACATTTTGCTCTTAATTATATATAAAAAGCTAGCTGCAATTACACCACCAAGAACTGGAGAAATTACCCAAGAAGCAGCAATTTTACCCATTGTTCCCCATGAAACAATAGCAAAACCACCAGCAGCAATACCAGCACCCATAACACCACCAACAATAGAGTGTGTTGTAGATACAGGAGCCTTTAGCCAAGTAGCAAGGTTAAGCCAAAGTGCAGCCGCAAGTAAAGCCGCACTCATTGCATATACAAAAACCATTGGGTCGTTACCAAAAGCATCTGGAGAGATAATGCCTTTTTTAATTGTTCCAACAACATCTCCACCAGCAATAAGCGCTCCACTTGCTTCAAAAATAGAAGCTATAATAATTGCACCACCAATACTCAAAGCCCCTGCCCCAACAGCTGGCCCAACATTGTTTGCAACATCGTTTGCACCAATATTCATAGCCATATAAGCACCAAATAGACCCGCTAGTATTAAAAATCCACTATTAGCAACGCCAGTAGTAATTGTAGTTACATAGTAAGCAACTCCTATAGCAAACAGTAAACCAATTGCTGATTTAACTAAATTTCCCATTTATAGCCTTTGTAAAAATATACTCTAATTATACTTTTTAAAAATTAATCAAATATAAAGTATGTACTAATTAGCAATTTTTTATAACTTTTATAAGTAGAGAAAAATTGGTAATTATGAGCTTTAAAATTATAATAATTGAGTTCTATTAATTTTGTAGCATTATAGTTAGGTATTAAGATACCCAACTATTCTAAATTATTTAAAAAAATTAATTTAAATCTAGCTTCTCTTTAAGTTTTTTCCACTCTTTATTTAGCTTTTTTAGTAATTTCTTATTAAACCAGTTAAACTCTTCTAATAGCTTTTCTGATTTTGTTTCTATAGAGTGTAATATCTCTATTGTCTCTAGTTTATCTAAAATTTCAGATGACTTTTTTTCTCCAATACCTTTTACAGATTTTAGTAAATTTTTTATGTCCTCTTTTGATATATCAATTTTACTGTCTATTTGGCTATCTTCGCTATAATCTTTTTTAGTTTTTGATTTGTTATTTTTAGGACTCGCTTTAGTAAGATTATCTTGGAAGTTCCATTTTTGGCTTGGCCACTCCTCTTTATCTCTAGTGTATGTATTTAGCATTGGGTATTGGCTATCAAGCTCATGTAGGTAAACTTCGCCATCTTCTGTAGATTTGCTCTTTTTATCTAAAAAGTATGCTCCATCGTGGCTTGGACTATAGCGTCCAAATGTAATATAACGAAGCGTTCTAAGAACAGATGAATCCATTTTACCAAGTTCTTCCCAGTTATATAGCGGAATATTTGGCAGTTTAAATGTACCATTCGAGAACTTCCACATTAAATACTGCCCTATCCAATCGCGAATATATGGAAATGCAGCAAAAGCTGTAGCACACTCTAATATTCTATATTTTCCATCTTCTCCTACTGCTATATCACACGCCCAATACTCAGCATTAGCTGCTTTACTTACTTTAATGGCTAAATCTAAAAGCTCTTTAGGAACATCTTGATAATCCATACTACCACCTTGGCTAGTATTTGTTAGCCATTCACCCTCTGGCGGACGACGCCAAAATGCACAAACTGGTTTATGCCCAATAAGCATTACTCTAACATCTGCTTGCATTGGAACAAAATCTTGAAAATAGTAAGGAAGATATTTTTTTGTTTTAAATAACTCTTTGGCTTCGTTTTTAGAATCTACTTTATGTACAAAATAGCCACCATAATTGCTTGGCCCATAACTCTTTTTTATAATTTTTGGATACGAAGTTGCTTCTATAAATTCATTTGCCTTTTTTGGATTGTAAAATATATATGTTTTAGGAACAGGTATATCATACTTCCAGCAAAATCTTGTAACATTCTCTTTAGACTTATTAGAAAACTGAGTATCTAGAGATGGTATAAACTCTACATTAGGTAGTGCTTTTGCTATCTCTCTAAACGTCTCATAAGCAGTTGCAGGAATATTTCCAATTAGTATATCTATTTTTTTTCTCTTAACTTCATTAATAAAGCGCTCTTTGTCGTTTTTCCAGTGGTATGTAACTATCTCTATCTTGTTTGGCCAACCCTTAAAATTGCTCTTATTAAAAAATCTTAAAACATGATCTAAATATAGTAACCCTAATTTAGGTAATTTTTTACTTTTTACTTTTTTTGCCACTCTTAGCCCCTTTCTTTGTAGTTTTTTTATCTATTAAATCAACAATTAATTCTATCTTTTTATCGTTAAAATCTAAGCCTAGTTTCTCTTGTTCAGGTGTTGCAAATGCTGGTATTCCATTAACCTCTAATACAATATACTTCTCTCTTTCTAAATCGTAAATTATATCTACACCAGCAATATCAGTACCACAAACTTTCGCAGCTTTTATTGCTAAGTTTACAACTTCGTCAGTTGGTTCTCTTAAAAATACACTTCCACCACTTGTTATATTTGTTCGCCAATCACTCTTGTTTGCCTTTCTACCGTAGCAACTTACAAATTTGCCATCTACAATATCTACTCTAAAGTCGGTATTGTCATACTTTACAAATTTCTCTACATAGAAAAATCTTAAGTCGGTTTGATTTAAAAATGGTAGTAAAGTGTCAAGTGTTGCTTCGCTCTCTATTTTTGTTAAACCAACACCACCCCACCCATCTGTAGGCTTATATACCATTTTTTTCCACTTCTTAATAATTTTTTTTAGCTCTTTTGCATCGTCTCTATGGCAAAGTCTAAACTCAGGTGTAGCAACACCATTTTTTTTTAAAGTAAATGCAGTTTGAAACTTATCTTCTGTAAGAGCAAAAGCTTCGTAGCTATTGATTATTGGTATTGCTCGATTAAGTGCTTGGTATAAAAAGACTTGGTACTGAGTTTGTTCACCAGCATTGTAAGAGAAAAATAGGTCTAAATTATCTATTTTTACTCCATTATGTACTATATGCCCATTTTTGGCTATTGCATTTCTTAGATTAATATCTGATATTACTTTAATATCTCTCTCTTTTAATTTTTTGATAATCTTCTTCTGAATTTTATCTCCACCACCGTTACTATACAGCCACATACCTATAGTTCTTTTCACTAATCCCCTCCTTAAAATCTCCTTTTAAACTATTTTACTATAATTTATAGCAATGGTAAAAAAAAGAGAGGATTAAATGCAAAATTTTAATTTTAGTGAGTTAAAACGAATAGTAACTATAAACTCTTGGACAAAAAATAAAGAGGGTGTAGATAAAAATGGAGATATTTTTAAAAATTGGTTAAAAGAGCTTGGATACAGTGTAGAAGTATATAAAAGAGAGAGCATAGGCAACCATTTACTCTTTAAATCTGCTAAAAAAGAGGGTAAAAAAGTTCTACTCTTAGGGCACCTAGATACAGTTTTTCCACCTGGGAAATTCGATGATTTTAAAGAAGATAGTAAATGGATTTATGGCCCTGGTGTTTGCGATATGAAAGGTGGTAATTATGTTGCGCTATTGGCGCTTAGAGCTCTATATAAAGAGTTGGGAAATATATTTAATATAGATTTCTTACTAGTAAGTGACGAAGAGACAGGAAGTGACGATAGTAAAGCAATAAGTAGTAAAATCGCAAAAGATTACGACTACTGTTTAGTATTTGAGGCAGCAGGTAAAAATAACGAAGTAGTAGTTGGCAGAAAAGGTGTAGGAACATTTTTTATAGATTTAAAGGGCACAGCAGCCCATGCAGGAAACAACTATATAGATGGTGCAGATGCAAATTTAGAAGCCTCTTATAAATTACAAAAATTAGTTGCATTAACTAATTTAGATAAAGGTACAACTTTAAATGTGGGTAAAATTAGTGGTGGTATAGGTGCAAATACTATCTCTCCTGAAGCACATTTAACTTTTGAGCTTAGATATACCACAATAAGCGAAAGAGATAGAGTGTTAATAGCTATAGAAAATATAGTAAATAGCTCTACAATTAAAGGTGTAACTGCAACCTTAAGTGGTGGCATACAGCGCGATGTAATGCAACCAAATAGTAAACAAGAGGCATTTTTAAATGAGGTTAATAGAGTATGTAAGGTTAAATTATTAACAGAAAGTAGGGGAGGCGTTAGCGATGCTAATATTATAGCCTCTCAAGGGGTAATGACGCTAGATGGTTTTGGCCCATTTGGCGATGGAGACCATACTATAAATGAGAGAGCATCTAAAGATAGCTTTAAAAAACGCATAAACTTAACACAAAATCTATTAAAAGCTATAATAAATGGAGAGATTGATATATAATCACTAGAATTTATGTTATTATAAAGAAATATTTAACATTTTTTAAAAGGTGGATAAAATGTATAGATACCTCTTTATTATAACTTTTTTACTATTTGAGGTGCTATTTGCTATGAACTCTAAAGAGTTGGCTAATGCAATTAATTTAGCTGGTAAGCAAAGAATGCTAACGCAAAAGATGAGCAAGGAGTCTTTGCTTATCTATAGGGGTGTCGATACAAAGATAAGTGCACAAAAACTTAAAAAAAGCTACACTCTTTTTGACAAAACTTTAAATGGGCTATTAAATGGCGATAACGATTTAAATTTAGTGCCATCTAATAGTAAAGATGTAGAGGCAAAGCTAAAAGAGGTGCAGGCTCTTTGGTTGCCTTTTAAAAAACGCGTAGAAGCAATTGCCTCTTTGGGTGCTAAAAATAGCAAAGATTTTAGCTATATCGATAAGCACAATTTAGAGCTTTTAAAGAGTATGAACCAAGCAGTAACGCTATATACAAAGCTAGGTAGCAAAGGTAGCAGCAAGCTAAAGATGGCAAACGATATTAACTTAGCAGGTAAGCAAAGAATGCTTACACAAATGATATCTAAAGATCTTCTTTTATACCAAGCTGGCATTAATCCAAAAAGAGCAAAAGAGTCTTTAAATAACGCAACCGAGCTTTTTGAAAAAACATTAATTGGCTTAGAAAATGGTAATAAAGATTTAAATTTAGTAGGTACAAAACTACCTAAAATTGTACATTGGCTAGTTTTGGCTAAGCGAAGTTGGCTAGAGGTAAAGCCACTAATTGCTAAAGCAATAAAAGATAAAAAAAATACAGAGCTAACAAAAGAGGTTATAAGTAAGCTAGATAGAGTAAAATATAATATGAATAAAGCCGTAGAGCTATATGCTAAATCTATTAATCGCCAAAAGCAGTTTATGAAGCTAAATGCCCTAATTAGTGGCTTTATAACTAAAAAAGACAACTCTAAACACCTAATTAATTTAGCTGGTAAGCAAAGAATGTTAACCCAAAGGGTAAGTAAATTATCTATTGAGTGTGCGCTAAATTTACGAAAGCAAAGTTGCAAAAAGTTAACAAGTTTTATAAATTTATACGAAAAAACACTAATAGGTTTTGAGCAGGGCAATAAAGAGTTAGAGCTAAATAGAGTAAAAAATATAGAAGCACTTTCGCAAATAAATATTTTAAAAGATCTGCTAAAGCCATTTAAAGAGTCTATTTTGCAAGTGCAAAAGAGTAAAGGAGCCAACAAAAAAGCACTAAAATTTATACTTAATAAAAATGAAAATCTGCTAAAAGAGTCTAATAAATTAGTAACTATTTTGGTTAAAAATGGCTCTAAAAATGTAAGTTATATCGAAAAAGCTTTACTAAATATTGTAAATATTGCAGGACGAGAGAGAATGCTAACACAAAAAATGACAAAGGAGTATTTAGAGTTTGTTAAGTTAAAGAGTAAAAAAGCTAAAGCTAAAATGCAAAAGACAATAGCCCTTTTCGAGAACTCTTTGGGCGATTTAATTAATGGGAATAAGCAAAAAGCTCTGCCAAAAGTTACTAATGCAAAAATAAAAAAACAGCTACTAAAGGTAGAGTATATTTGGCAAAAACTAAAGCCACTCTATAGTAAAACAAAACTAAAAAAAAGAGAGCTAACACTACTTTTAAAGGCTAATCCAATACTGCTTAAACAGATGAATAAAGCAGTATATATGATAGACGCTAGTACAGACTATTAACATAAGCTTAATATATATCAAAATTTAGTTAGCTTGTTTTGGTTATAATAGCTTATGGGCAATAGAAAAAGAGTACTTATTACTGGTGGAAGTTCTGGAATAGGTAAAGAGAGTGCGCTTTTTTTGGCTAATAGTGGTTACGATGTTTTTGTAGGCACAAGAGAGCCAAAGAGGCTACAAGAAGTTAAATGCAGCACGCTTACTCCTATTTTTTTAGATATAACATCTACAAAAAGTATAGATTTGGCACTTAAAAGTGTTGGCGATATTGATATATTAATAAACAATGCAGGATATGGTTTGGTATCTACCATAGAGGATATGTGCGAAGAGGAGATGTATAATCTATTTAACATTAACCTCTTTGGACTTTTACGGGTAAGTAAAGCTGTAATTCCTACAATGCGCAAAAATAGAAGTGGTATTATTATTAATATAAGTTCATTTCTTGGTAAAATTGGGTTGCCGCTTCTTAGTTTGTATAACTCTAGTAAATACGCAGTAGAAGGGGTTACTGACTCTTTGCGTTATGAGTTAAAAGATTTTAACATTAGAGTGCATTCTATAATGCCAGGGTTTTTCGATACCAATTTTGCAAGAGAAAACTTAGTAGTTAATAGCCAAGTTTTCTCTAAAGATTCGCCATACAAGAAGCTAGTAGATAACCTTGCTCCAACTATTATTAAGCAAATTAATGGTGGTAACAACCCAAAAGAGATAGCTAAGCTAATTTTACAAATTATAGAAGATAAAGATGCAAAAGCTAGATACACAGCTGGAAAGAAGTCTAAAAAGTTTATACCAATGCAAAAAGAGCTAAGTGATGAAGATTTCGAAAGAAGAGTAAAGGAGTACTACAACCTCTAATGGAGAGCCTATTTTTTAACACACCAAATCAGCGATACAAAATAAGTAAACTCTTTAAAGGTAAAGAGGGCTACATACAAGAGGTAGATATATCTAATGGTATATTTTTTTATAATATATCAACCAAGAGAGAAAAAGCAATAGAGTTAAAAAGTATAGATAGAATGTTAATGATAGTGGCTGTAAAAAGTGGCGAAGTAAAAATTTTTAACAAAATAGATAACTTAAAAACCACTATAAAAGAGGGTAGTATAGATATTTTTATATCTACAAGACAAGACTTTACGCTATCTTTTAGAGGAGATATTTTTATTATATTTATAGCAGATTTTTTCTTTAGTAGATACCTAAGTGGCAAAGATAGCGAGCCAGTTGACTACATATATAAGCTCTTGCAAAATAGTACTACTTTAAAGTTACTAAATAGTAACAAAACAGACGCTTTAAGCTTGTATATTATAGAAAAAATTGTAAATACAAATAGAGATAAATCTATGCAGTCTATTCGCTGTATGTACAGAGTTATGGAGTTTCTTACGCATAGATTATCGTTTTTTTCAGTGGTAGATAAAAGCATAGATAAAGAGGATTTAGAAATCGCTAATAAGGCAAAAGACTATCTGTTAAAAGACTTTAAAAATCCGCCAACAATTAAAGAGCTAGCACGGCTATGTGCAACTAATGAATCTAAACTAAAGAGCCTATTTAAAGCGGTACATAGTAGTACAATATATGGTTACATAAAGCACCTAAGACTGCAAAAGGCAAATATGCTATTAATAGAAGAGAACATGAGCATAAAAGAGGTGGCAACCGAAGTAGGCTACAGACACCAAGGGCACTTTTCTAAGCTATTTTTTAATACATTTGGAGTCTATCCTAAAGATTTAAAGTAATAAAACATCTTTTAGTGCTAAAAAAAACTTCGTTTCGTGATAAAATACTATTGTAATTGCACTCTATTTTACTTATAATATAGTAAAAGGAGGTTTAATGAAAAGGTTATTACTTCACCCTGTTATGGTTACTTTTATATCTGTTGTATTAATTACACTATTGCCTATTGTAATAAAGCAAGGGCAGTTAAGAGAGTATAGCGATAGTGAGCTAAGGCATATGGCACTATCTAGAGGAATGTCGCCTACTCCTACAAGTTATAAAGAGTTGTTAAAAATAGTAGATAATCCAGTAAATCCATTAACGCCAGATAAAATTGCACTAGGAAAAGAGCTATTTTTTGACTCTAACTTATCTAGGTCGCGCGATATTAACTGTGCAACTTGCCACATACTAGAGCAAGGAGGCGACGATAATGTAGCAGTAGCAGTTGGTTATCATGGTCGAGAGAATCCATTTCATTTAAATTCGCCAACAGTGCTAAATGCCGCATTGGCTAAAGCTCAATTTTGGAATGGTAGTGCAAAAGATGTAGAAGAGCAAGCAGGTGGCCCAATACAAGCACCATTTGAGATGAATTTAACACCAAAAGAGGTGGTAGAGAGGCTAAATAGTAGTAAAGTGTATCAAGCTAAATTTAAAGCAGTTTTTAACGATAAAATAAGCTTTAAGAGGGTAAAAGATGCAATTGGTGCATACGAGAGAACACTACTAACTTATGGAGCATACGACAAGTTCTTAAATGGCGACAATAAGGCTATAAGCACTAAAGCAAAAAGAGGAATGGCACTCTTTTTTACGCAAGGCTGCATAGGGTGCCACAATGGTATTAGTGTAGGTGGGCAAAGTATAGAGCGTTTTCCTTTAAGAGAGTCTTTGCTAGATACTATAGGTGTAATATTAAATCCAAATGTCAATATAAAAGAGTCGCCATTTCCTTTTGAAAATGTAGGTGGTTTTTTAGGCCAAGATGGTAATTTAAAGTTTAGGGTTCCAATACTGCGAAATATTGTAAAAACCGCTCCGTACTTTCATAATGGTGCCGAAAAAGAGATTAAAGAGGTTGTAAGAATTATGAGCAAATATCAACTAGGTAACGAGTTTACACCAAAGCAGATAGATGAGGTCGTAGAGTTTTTAAAAACCCTAACAGGCGAGCTTGTAGAGTATGATATAAAATGAAATTAATATTTCTTATATTGTTTACTCTTGCTCTACTTAGTGCTAACCACATATCGTGGCTTGGCAACTACGATAAGGCTTTAGAGATTGCCAAAAAAGAGCATAAACCACTTATGGTACTGTTAGTTAAAAAAGATTGTAAAAAGTGTGCTAATGTAATACGAGATAACTTTACCAATAGGGCAGAGGTTGATATTTTAAATAGAGAGTATATTGCAGTTATTGTAACTTATGAATCTAAAGAGAGCTACCCTATAGAGGCTCTATATTCTACTACATTTCCAACTCTATTTTTTATAGATAGCAAGAGTGAGCTTCTTTTAAAAGAGCCTATTTATTATTAGGTTTTAGCTTAAATGCTCTCTTCGGCCTCTTTTAGTGCTTCGGCTTGTGCGTGGGCAATTAGGGGGTCTACAACTAAATTTAGTGCACCATTGTTCATAACATCATCTAGTGCGTAAATTGTAAGACCAATTCTGTGGTCTGTAATTCTACCTTGTGGGTAGTTGTAAGTTCTTATCTTTTCGCTTCTATCGCCGCTTCCAACTTGTAGTTTACGCTCGCTTGCATTTTTATCTAACTGCTCTTGCATTTGTGCTTCGTAAACTCTAGCTTTAAGTACTTTCATCGCTTTATCACGGTTTTTATGTTGAGATTTTTCGTCTTGAATTGCAACTACTATTCCTGTTGGAATGTGCGTAAGTCTTACTGCCGAATCGGTTGTGTTAACACTTTGTCCACCACAACCACTAGAGCGGTAAACATCCATCTTTACATCGTTTGGCTTTATATCTACCTCTACATCTTCGACTTCTGGCATAATTGCAACTGTAATTGCCGATGTGTGTACTCTACCTTGTGTCTCTGTTGCTGGTACTCTTTGCACTCTGTGTGTTCCCGCTTCGTACTTTAATTTAGAGTAAACGCTATCGCCTCTAATTTGTGCAATAAGCTCTTTAAATCCGCCTGCTGTTCCTTCTGATGAGCTTACTAGCTCTATCTTCCAGCCTTGTTTGTCAGCGTATCTCATATACATTTTAAATGCATCTTCTACAAATAGGGCACTCTCGTCGCCACCAGTTCCAGCACGAAGCTCTAAGTAGATATCTTTATCGTCGTTTGGATCTTTTGGTATCATTAATACTTTTATCTCTTCGGCAATATCTACTAAGCGTGGCTCTAGCTCTGATAGCTCCTCTTTAGCTAGCTCGTCGAACTCTTCGTCGCCTAGCATAGATTTGTTCTCTTCTATAGCTTCGCTAACTTCTATATACTCTTTAGCTTTGTTAACTAACTCTTCCATATTAGACTGCTCTTTGCTAAGTTCTGTCATTTTTTTAATATCACTTGCAATCTCTGGAGTACTAAGTTGTTGTGTAATTTCGTTAAATCTGTCTATAAATGGTTGTAGTTTTTCTTTAAGCATAAAAGGTTCCTATTTTAGGGAAGATTGTAATAAATATAGCCCAAAAAAGGCTATGGTTGTGTTAAAAGTAAGCTTAAGCTGCTTCTAATGTGTTTACTAATTTATGTAAACGGCTAACTTTTCTAGAAGCTGTTTGTTTCTTTAAAAAACCTTTGCTTACAAAGTGATGTAGTTGCTTGTTTGCAATTTTAAATGCCTCTTGTGCAGCCTCTTTGTTTCCAGACTCTACTGCTTCACGAACTGCTCTAACTATGTTTTTAAGACGAGTTCTGTAGTATCTGTTTCTCTCTGTTCTCTTAATTGTTTGTCTTGCTCTCTTTTTTGCAGACTTATGATTTGCCATAAAACTTTCCTTGATGTAATTGATAATTTGTCTAAAGTTGGCGAATATTAGCAAAAAAAGTATTAAATTTCTATTAAATAGCATAAAAAATAGCTTTTTTAGATAAAATTACGGCAAATATAGACAAAAAGGAATAAATATGGGACTTTTTGGTACAGACGGAGTTAGAGGAAAAGCGGGCGAAAAGGTTACTGCTTTTGCATCTATGCGTTTAGCAATGGCAACAGGAATATACTTTAAGCCATTTGCAAAAACAAAAAAAATTTTAGTTGGTAAAGATACAAGAAGAAGCGGTTATATGGTAGAAAATGCTATCGTAGCTGGCCTAACAGCAGTAGGTTATGATGTTATTCAAATAGGACCAATGCCTACACCAGCAATTGCATTTATTACAGAGAATATGAGATGCGACGCAGGTATTATGATAAGCGCTAGCCACAACCCATTTTACGATAATGGAATTAAATTTTTCGACAATAAAGGCAATAAACTTAGTAAAGAAGTAGAGCAAGAGATTGCTAAAATTTATGACAATTTAGAGCTTATAGAGAGCTCTCAAGAGACAAACAAAAGCATAGGGCGTGCAAAAAGAATAGATTTGGCAGAAGGTCGCTACATAGTGCATATAAAGAGTTCATTCCCAAAAGATTTAACGCTAAATGGCTTAAGAATTGTAATAGATTGCGCAAATGGAGCAGGCTATAAGGCTGGGCCGACTATTTTAGAAGAGCTAGGTGCCGATGTAATTGTACTTGGTAACAAACCAAATGGCTATAATATTAACGAAATGTGTGGAGCTATGCACCCAGAAGTGCTAGCAAATGCAGTACGAGACTATAGAGCCGATTTAGGTATAGCGCTAGATGGCGATGCCGATAGAATTGTGCTTGTAGATGAGCTTGGTAATATTGTAGATGGCGATAAGCTAATGGGCTCTTTAGCAGCATACTTAAATAAAAATGGCATTTTAGAAAATAGCGCTTTTGTTACAACAATTATGAGCAACAAAGCACTAGATGACTACCTATTAGAGCAGGGCATTAAGACACACCGAAGCCAAGTTGGTGATAAAAATGTTGCAGAGCTTATGAAAAAGGTAGGTGCAAACTTTGGTGGCGAAGAGAGTGGACATGTAATATTTAGCGACTACTCTGCAACTGGAGATGGTATTTTAAGTGGTCTTCAAGCGCTTGCGTACTTAATTCAAAGTAACAAAAAAGCTAGCGAAGTGTTTAACCCATTTGAGCTTTATCCGCAAGTTAAAAGCGATTTAATGGTTACAAATAAAGTGCCACTAGAGAAGATCGAGGGGCTAGAAGAGTTTAAAAAAGAGATAGAGAATTTAAATATTCGCCATCTATTTAGATACTCTGGAACAGAAAATAAGCTAAGACTACTACTAGAAGGTGGCGATAAAAAGCAGTTAGAGCCACTTATGCAAAGAGCTGTAGAGTTCTTTAAAAAGGCGCTTAGCTAATGCGTAAATTTACTATTTTTGCATTTGCATTAATTGGAGTATTTTTTATAGACCAAGGCATAAAAGAGCTATTTTTAGGTGGATATTTTTGGCAAAATAGCTGCTTTACGCTAGAGCTACATGTAAATAAAGGCGTTGCATTTAGTATGCTAAGCTTTTTGGGCGAAAACCTAAAGTGGCTACAGCTTGCACTAATTGGAGTGCTTGTGTATTTAGCAGTTGGCGAGGGGTGGCTTAAAAAGTATCCACTAAGTGTTGGCTTACTTGCTGGTGGAGCTTTGGGTAACTTGTACGACAGATTTACAAAAGAGGGCGTAACAGACTTTTTTTACTGGCATTGCGGCTTTAACTTTCCTGGTATATTTAACTTTGCAGATGTAATGATAGATGTTGCAATTGCGCTAATTATTCTACAAGAGTATATGCTACACAAGGTCGCTAAAAAGTGAGAATTGCCATACTAGCTATTTTAATATTTGCCCCGCTTTTTGGGGTAGATATTAGGGCAAAAAACTATAGCGGCAAAGTAAAATTTATAAAACAAATTAATCTTAATGCAAAGTTCACAAACTACCCATTTGCCGAAATTTCCGACTTAGCATATAATAGAAAAAAAGGCTTGCTATATATGGTTAGCGATAAAGGAATACTATACACCTTTAAGGCAAATTTTACAGATACTAACTTTGCAATTAAACCACTAAAAGCTACCTATTTTAAGAGAAAAAACGGTAAGCGATTAAGAGCTTGGAATCGAGATACCGAAGGTATTGCCCTAGATAAGAGAGGCAGAATATTTGTAAGCCGTGAGGGCAAGCCAACAGTTACGCAATTTAGTAATAATGGCGTAAAGATAAAAAATATTAAACTCCCAAAAGCGCTAAGTAAGGCTAAATTGCGCTCTAGAAATAAATCTTTAGAGTCGTTAGCTTACCACCCTAAATATGGGCTTTTAACTGCGCTAGAGTGGCCACCTAAAGGGGTAGATGCCAAGGTGCAGACAATCTATTCTCTAAAGGGCAAGCAGTGGCACTTTAAGATGCAAGATCATAAAAAAAATGCAATTAGCGAAATAGAGGTAGCTAATGATGGCAATTTACTAGTCTTAGAGCGTGCATATAACGGCTTTTTTGGAAAGTTTGTAGTTACACTTACGAAGGTCTATTTAAATGAATCTAAGGCTAAGTATTGCAAAAGCGAGGTACTTCTTAGTATAGATAGCTCAAAGGGCTGGTATGTAGAGAATTTTGAAGGCTTAGCAAGAGTTGGAAAAAATAGATACCTAATGATAAGCGACGATAATAGTAACTTTTTTCAAAAAACTCTGCTTATATATTTTGAGATAGAGTAGGGCAGGGCTTAGTTACTCTCTTTTAGTTTTGGTAGCTCTTTTTTAGCTCTACCACTTAGCTCGCCTACTTTTTGAATTTTGCTATATAGACTACCTTGTCCGCTATTTAGTTTTACTTTTGCGCTCTCCCACGAGCTTTGTGCTTGGTTTAGGCGCTGTTGTATTTTGTTAAACTCTTCTAAAAATAGTGCAAACTTATAGTGTAGCGAGCCCGCTTCTTTAGCAAGATTTTGCATATTTTTGTCGTGGTTAGATAGGCGCCATATAGTAGCAATAGATTTTAGCGTAGCAAATAGTGTAGTTGGTGTAACTATGCTAACTCCTCTCTGTAAGGCGTACTCTAGTAGGTTGTTATCTTGCTCTAGAGCCATAGCAAAAGCAGGCTCTATTGGTATAAACATTAGTGTAAACTCTGGTGTTAGTATGTCATCTAGCATATGGTATCTCTTTTGTGCTAGTGTATCTATGTGCCTTTTTATGCTAAGTAGAAGTTTTGTTTTAGAGAGCCTTTTTGCCTGCTCGTCGCTGGCTTTTGTGGCTCCAATATAGCTATTTAAAGAGACTTTAGAGTCAATAATTAGGTGCTTACCCTCCGGTAGGTAAATTACTACATCTGCTCTAAATTTTTTGCTATCATCGTAAAGCTCTACCTCTCTTTTGTACTCTACTCCTCTTTTTAAACCGCTTGCCTCTAGCGCTCTATCTAGCACTAGCTCGCCCCAGTTTCCTTGTAGTTTATTATCGCCTTTAAGTGCTACAGCTAGCTCTTTTGCATCTTTTGATAGGTTGTTATTTAGCTCTTTTAGCTGAGTTAGCTCGCCTCTAAGCATACTAATAGAGCCATTTTGTTCAATATTTATTTTAGAGATTGTGTTTTTAAACTCTTTTAGCTCCCTATCAAATGGCTCTAAAATCTGCTCTAGTTGTAACTTAGAGCTCTTTTGCATGCTCTCTTGCTTTTTCTCTAAAAGCTCGTTAGATAGATTTTTAAACTCGTTTACCATCTGCTCTTTTAGGGTGTTTATTAAAATCTCTTTCTCTTTAAGTGCATCTTGTAAGCCTTTTGTACGCTCTTGCATAGATTGAAACTCTTGAATTTTTGTATTATATAGAGCGTTTTGAGCCTTAGCTTGTGTAAGCTCCTCTTCGATTTTGCCACTTTTTCCTAAAAGCTGATTATAATTTAGCTCTATCTCTTTTAATTTGCTAATTTCGTTAGATTTTTGCTCTAAAACTTCGTTATTAGTTTGTAGCTTTTGGTTTTGCTTCTTTAGTGCAACAATGCTATTTCTTAAGCGCATATTCTCTGTATATAACCTAAAAATGGTAATAAATATCCCAACTAATGTTAATATTAAAATTAAAAACTCTATTAAATTTTCTGTCATATTATACTATTTCCTCTATTTTGCTACATATTTTAGCTATAATTATTTAAATTTTACTATAAAAAAGGATCAAGATGGGTTTTTCTAACATTGTATTACTACTTTTAATTGTGGCAGCTATTTATATGGTTATGGCATATAATAATTTAGTTGGTATGAAGCAGAGGCTACTTTCTGCGTGGAGCGATATAGAGGTTCAGCTTAAAAAGAGATATAACTTAATTCCTGCACTTGTAGATACAATTAAGGGTTACACTAAGCACGAGAGCGAAACTTTAGAGAGTGTAATAAAAGCTAGAAATATGGCTCTAAATGCACACACTGCTGGCGATGCAAGTACTGCAGAGGCGATGTATAAAAGTGCCGTTAGCGGACTTTTTGGCTTAAGTGAGGCGTATCCAGATTTAAAGGCAAACGAAAACTTTATTAATTTGCAAAATCAGCTACAAGCTATAGAAGAGGATATCGAGAGCTCAAGACGCTACTATAACGCAACAGTACGCGATTATAACGCTAAGATAGAGTCGTTTCCAGAGCTTTATATAGCTAAGCAGTTTAGCTTTACACCATACGAATACTTCGAAGTAGACGAAGCAATAGAAGCAGATGTTTATAAAGTTCCAAAAATAGATCTATGAGAAAAGTAGTTTTTATATTGCTATTTACGCTTGCCCTCTTTGGCGAGCATATAGCAAATTATCACACTAACTTAGTAGTAAATAGCAACTCTAAAGTCTATGTCAAAGAGTCTATTTTATGGGACTTTGGCTACAACAGCAGACATGGAATCTACAGAGATATTCCTAAAAACGAATTAAGAATTAAAAATTTAAAAGTCTTTCAAAACTCGGCACCTGCAACATTTAAGCTAATGGATAAGGGTAACTTTTGGCGTATTAGAATAGGTAGTGGCAACGCTTATGTAAGTGGCAAAGTAGAGTATACTATAAAGTACAATCTAATAGGCGAAGTTGTGCGAAACAGAGGCGATAAAAACTACATTATTGTAGATTTAATAGGTAACGGTTTTAAAAAGCCAATTAGCTATGCAAGTGCAAAAGTTTACTTACCAAAAGTGCTACAAAATAGAGTAAGTGCTAGGGCTTTTAAGGGTAAATTTGGCTCAACAAACGAAATTGCAGTTAGAAATTTAGGCGATACTCTAGAGATTAAAGCTAAAAATTTAGCTCCTTACGAGGGTTTAACACTTTCGGTTGCGTTTAATCCAAAGCTTTTAGCAGTTGGTCAAAAGCCAAGCGATAAATATTGGCAAAAGCCTATATATTACCTATTTTTAGCACCAATATTTGCACTATTTTACTTTTTTACTAAGCACTTTAATGTATTTAGAGATATTGGAGCAATCTCTCCAAAATATCGCCCGCCAACAGATTTAACTGTAATGGAGGCTGGCTTAATAAAAGATAACTTTGTAGATTTTTCCGAAATTAAACCAGCAATTTTAGAGCTAGCAAATTTAGGCTACTTAAAAATAGAAGAGGACGAAAACGGACTATATTTAAAAAAATTAAGAGCTCCAGATAGCAGCCTAAGTGTAGAGCAAATAGAGATACTAGAGTCTATCTTTGGATATGCTGAGGTAACAGATATTGGCTCAATTAAAGTAGATAGCTCTCTCTTTGAGTCTATTAAAGCAAAATTGCACCATAATTTAGTACAAAAGGGCTACTACAGCACATCTGTAAAGAGAGCAAGAGAGAGCTTTACATTTGCAGCCGTAGCAGTTGCCCTGCTATCTATTGGTGCATTTTTTTACTATGTATTCGACGATACAGTTGGTGAGATGATAGTACCAATAGGGGTATCGGTTGCATTTATCTTAGTTGGTATATTTAACTTTGTAGGCGCACTTAGAGGTAAAGATTTTTCTGGATTAATGTTTTTTACTATGTGGATAGGCTTCTCGTCGCTATTTTTATATACCATACTTGGCTCAAAAGATATATTAATATCGCTATTGTTAATGCTAGGTGTAATTGCGGCTGGTAGCTACTTTATATATAAAAAGTTAGACACGCTTACACTTAAAGGAGTTCAAGCAAAGTGGCATCTGCTTGGTTTAAAAGAGTTTATAGATAAAGCCGATAAAGATAAAATTAAATTCTTTTTACAAGAAGATAGTAAGTATCTAGATAAAATGTTACCATACGCTGTTTTATTTGGCTTAAACAGCCACTGGTTAAACCTATACCAAGAGCTAGAGACACCACTACCTACATGGTACGAGGGCGGTTACGATAGCTTTAGCCATATGGATTTTGAGCCATCTGTATTTAACGAAAGTAACTTTATAGATAGTATTCCTAGTTCTCCATCTATAAGTAGCGGAGACTTTGGAGGTTTTGGCGACTTTGGTGGCGGCGGATTTGGCGGGGGTGGTGGAGATAGCTGGTAGAGCGCTACCTAAAGATGCTATTTCTAAGTAAACCTAAGTATTCGTGTAAGGCTTTTGAGCTTAGCTCTAAGCCTTCGCTAGTTGGCAGATAGTAAAGAAAAGTGCTATCTTGGCTAATTTTAAAATCTGTTGCCATTGGGGTAGGGTGCAGGTTTACTCTACTAAACTCATCTAGACTTCGTTTCATGTGGTATGCAGATGTTACAAGTGCAATATTTGGTGCTATATTGCTATTTTTGTTAAAAAACTCTTTTATATATTTTACATTATCTATTGTGGTTAATGCTCTATTTTGAATATAAATTCCAAACTCTTTTTTGTATTTTCCCTCTAATACTTTAATGTTAAGATTAAGGTTTTTATTTAGCTCAATTGCAGTTTTTTTTATCTCTTTTGCTTCCTCTTGTGAGCCATCAAAAATTATTGGTACATCTGCCTTTTTTGCAATTTCGAGTGCGTAGATAAATCTTTTAAAACTATCATTAGATAAGCTTAAATTTTTACTACCTGCAATATAGCCACCACCAAGAAGAGCAACAATATTGTAATTTGTACTTTTTTCTCTCTTAAAAGGTACCTCTAAAGGCTCTAGTAATTTAAATGCAACCACTTTGCAACTAAGTAAATATAGCACAATTGCTAAAAGAACTATTATTTTTTTAAAGCCCCTAAATATAAGCATTAGAACTATAAAAACGCCAGGAGCTAGTATAAGATACTGTAAAATTTTACTAAAAATAAAAGATATCAAGAATAATCCTTAAAAATTGATATATATCTACTATTTTACTACATTTTTATTGTACAATAATGTATAAAATGAAATTTAAGGAGTTTTTCGGATGATTAAGAGACTTTTATTAGCAATTGCTATTATGTTTGCAAGCTCTACGCTTTATGCAGAGGGTAATAACACTGCAAAGGCTGATAATAATAAAAGCGCTGCTGTTAAAGCAGACAAATTAGAGCCTGCATATAAGTTACTAGAGGCTATGAATCTTAAGAGTGTTTATATTGGTGCAGTAGATGGTTATGCAAAAAGATTAGTTAAAGCAAATACTAACTTTAAATCTATAGAGGGTAAAATTAAAGATTTTTACCAAAAATATGTATCTTGGGATATTATGAAAAAAGATTTAGCTAAGCTTTACTCTAGCTATTATAACGAAAAAGAATTAAACGATATTACAAACTTTTATAAAACAGATACTGGTAAAAAAGTGTTAGCTACAATGGGTAAGGTTGCTTACGAGGGGCAAATGTTAACTCAAAAAAGACTAAAACCGCACCTAAACGAGCTTAAGTCGCTACTAGATAGTGCTATAAAAAAAGCTAAAGACAAAGAAGCAAAAGCTAAAGAGAAAGAGAGTAAAAAGTAAAATCTCTTCTCTTTGCTAAGAGCTATATTTTCAAACTCCCCTTATAACTTTTTTGATATACTTATATTAACTCTATTATAATATCTTATTAAAACTATCAAAAGTTAACTAAATAGTATCTATTTTAGAGTAAGTATTTTAATTAATAGGATAGTTATGGACTATTTTGCAAAAAGAATTATTCCTTGTTTAGATGTAGATAATGGGCGTGTAGTAAAGGGTGTAAATTTTGTTGGGCTAAAAGATGCTGGAGATCCTGTAGAAGTTGCAAAACGCTACAACCAAGAGGGTGCAGACGAGATTACATTTTTAGACATTACAGCAACGCACCAGAAGCGCAAAACAATTGTAGATATTGTAAAAGAGGTAGCTAAAGAGGTTTTTATTCCGCTAACAGTTGGAGGCGGAATAAGAGAGCTTAACGATATATATAATCTACTAGAGGTTGGTTGCGATAAGGTTAGCATAAACTCTGCTGCAATAAAGCGACCAGAGTTTATTAACGAAAGTTCAAAAAGATTTGGTAGCCAGTGTATTGTTGTTGCTATTGATGCAAAAAGAGTAGCCAATGGTAAGTGGCACATATTTACGCATGGAGGCAGAAATGACACAGGTATAGATGCAATAGAGTGGGCTAAAGAGGCGTACGATAGAGGAGCAGGTGAGCTACTTGTTACAAGTATGGACGGCGATGGCACAAAGGCAGGTTACGATAACGAACTAAATAGTAATATCGCAAAGGTTGCAGCAATACCAATAATTGCAAGTGGAGGTGCTGGAACTATGGAGCATATAAAAGACTCTTTTACAATAGGCAATGCTGATGCCGCGCTAGCTGCTTCGATTTTTCACTTTAAAGAGATTGATATTATGGATTTAAAAAGATACCTAAAGTCTCAAAATATTCCAGTAAGGATATAATAGTGATAGTTTGCGCAGGCGATATAGAGCAGTTTAAATTTGCAAATCCTATAGGAATAGGGCTAGTAAATTCGGCAATTAATTTAACAAGAGCTTGTATTATGAACCCGCCAGAGTTTATACTTTTTGTCGGAACTGCAGGCAGTTATGGACAAAAGAGTATTTTAGATATTGTCTACTCTAGAGCTGCATCAAATATTGAACACTCTTTTTTTAATAAAAGTGGCTATACCCCACTAGATAATTTAATTGTAGCAGACGATGTTGCAATTGGCAAAAATGCAAAAATATTAAATAACTTAGTAGAGAGTGTTTCACATGAAACAATTGTAAACTCATCTAACTACATAACTACTTCTAAAGATATTAGCAATACAGCTTTAAAAGTAGGGCTGTCTTTAGAGAATATGGAGTTTTATTCTGTACTAAGTGTTGCTAAAGAGTTTAATATTCCTGCTGGTGGAGTTTTTGTTGTAACAAACTATTGCGACTCTAATGCCCACGAAGATTTTAAAAAAAATCATAAAGAGGCAATGAAAAAGCTAGAAGAGCATATAATTAAAAGAGGACTAAAATGAAAGATTCAATTCTAAACTACACAAGCAAAGATTTAGAAGATTTAATAAAACCCAAATTTAGAGTTAAGCAAATTTACAACTGGATATATATAAAAAAAGTAGATAGCTTCTCTAGTATGAAAAACTTGCCAAAAAATTTAAGAGAAGAGTTAGATAGTAAATATACAATCTACAGTAGCACAATTGCATCTAAACAAGTAAGTAGTGATGGCTCTATAAAGTATCTTTTTAAACTACACGATGGACACACAGTAGAAGCTGTATTGCTATTAATGCGAGATAAAGTATATAACGAAGATGGCTCTATTAAGCATTTAGAAAAATATACTGTATGTGTTTCTAGCCAAGTTGGTTGCAAAGTAGGGTGCGCATTTTGTTTAACTGCTAAAGGCGGATTTATTAGAGACTTAAGTGCTGGCGAAATTGTAGAGCAGATTTTGTATATTTATAAAGATAATAATATAGAAGCAAACCGTAGAATTAATATTGTATATATGGGTATGGGCGAGCCGTTAGATAACCTAGATAACTTAGCACAAGCAGTTAAAATATTTAACGAATTAGATGGTTTAGCTATCTCTTCGCAAAGACAAACTGTATCTACATCTGGTCTAAGTGCAAAAATAAACAGACTTGCAAAGATGGATTTAGGTATTAATTTAGCCATATCTTTACACGCCGTTGATGACAAATTAAGAGAGACTCTAATGCCAATTAACAAAGCGTATAACATTGCATCTATAATGGATGCGGTTCGTAATTTTCCTATAAATTTACGAAAAAAAGTTATGTTCGAGTACTTAATTATAAAAGATCTAAACGACGATTTAGAGAGCTCTAATAAGTTAGTTAAGTTATTAAATGGAATAAACTCTAAAGTAAATTTAATATACTTTAATCCTTACGAGGGTAGCCCATTTGATAGACCACTAGATAGTGTGGTTAAAAAGTTCCAAGAGAACTTAATAAAAAAAGGTGTTCTTTGTACTATTAGAGAGTCTAAGGGGCTAGATATTTCTGCAGCTTGCGGACAACTTAGAGAGCAAAATTTAAATAAGGATTTGTAGTGACAACATTAGATATAGCACTTTATGGTTTTATAATTGTAGTAGTTATAGTAGGTGTATTTGGAATAATTAGAGAGATAAGAAAGTAATGTTTCACATGAAACTTTACCTCTAATTTAATTAAATAGAGCTATATATCTCGCTCTTAAAATCTACTTTACTTTTTATATAAAATCTATTTTCTAGCGTAAACTCTATACTATTTGCATGTAGCATAAGGCGTTTTGCACCTGTGTGTTTTACTCTATCTTCTATGCTTAATCTCTCTTCTAAATAGGCTTCAGAAATTTCAAATGTTGTTGCATATAGTGGATCGCCAATTATGGGTAAACCTAAGTAGTGTAGGTGTATTCTTATCTGGTGTGTTCTGCCTGTAATTGGTGTAATCTCAAGCAAAGAGGCATTAATATCTTTATTGTATTTTAACTTTTTAAAGTATGTCGTTGCCTCTTTTCCGTTAGGATTAATCTCTACTTTATGCTTAGATGTATCGTAATTGTCTCTTACCTTTATTGGTTTATTTACGCAAAATACATCTTTTGTATCGCCTTTTACCCAAGCAAGATATGTTTTTTTAATAAACTTTTTCTCGAACATTGTCTTTAATTTTATCTCGCTATCTCTATGCATACTTGCAAGTACAAGTCCAGATGTCTCTTGGTCAATTCTGTGCGCACCGTTAGATTTGCTTGTTCCAAAGGTGCGAATTTCATCTAGTAAAGAGTAGGGCGTTAGTACTTTATTTGGGTGCACAAGCACACCACTTGGTTTGTCAAAAAGCATAAAATCTTTTGTTTTAAATATAGGCTTTATGCCCTTAGATTTTGGTATAAATATTAGCACCTTTATATCGCCAGATATTTTGCTATTTTTAACTCTTATTGTCTCATCGTTACAAAGCAGTCTGCCTTTGTCGATAATTTTTTGCGCATCTCTTAGCTCTATATTGTATCTATCTATTAAAATTTTAAAAGCTAAAGTAGGCTCTTTAATTGTAAAGTTGTCAAAACCAAATGGCATCTAAACCCTTTTTTAGTATAATTATATCTATAATATTATAAAAGGGTATATAATGGTAGAAAGATACGCACGAGAAGAGATGAAGAGTAAATGGACAATGCAAGCAAAATATCAAGCTTGGCTAGATGTAGAGTTAGCAGTTGTAAAAGCATGGAATAAATTAGGTCTTATTCCAGATGACGATGCTAAAAAAATTGTAGATAACGCAACATTTAGCGTTGAGAGAATAGACGAAATAGAAGCAGTTACAAGACACGATTTAATTGCATTTACAACAAGTGTTGCAGAGAGCCTTGGCGAAGAGAGTAGATGGTTCCACTATGGAATGACAAGTTCTGACACAGTAGATAGCGCAGTAGCACTACAAATGAAAGATAGCCTAGAGCTAATTATAGAAGATGTTAAATTGGTAATGGAGTCTATTAAGACTAGAGCGCAAGAGCATAAGATGACACTAATGGTTGGTAGAAGCCACGGAATTCATGGAGAGCCAATAACTTTTGGATTAGTTTTGGCAGTATGGTACGATGAGATGAAGCGTAACTTAGAGAATTTAGAGCAAACACTAGAGGTAATTAGTGTAGGGCAAATTAGTGGGGCAATGTGTAACTTTGCACACGCACCATTAGAGCTAGAAGAGTATGC
>CAZFCZ010000009.1:0-18624 GCA_964517485.1 uncultured Nitratifractor sp.
CGGCGAAGAGATGAAAAACGAAGAGTTAATGAAGTAATAAACTAACTTTAAGATTATAGTTAGTATAAGTATAGCAATTAAATTTAAGGAGATATTAGTGAATAAAGAGCAAGTTTTAGAAGCACTTAAGAGTGTAATATATCCAGGGTTTACAAAGTCTATTGTAGATTTTGGTTTTGTAAAAGATGTAACTCTAGATGATAAGAGTGTAAGAGTGTTTGTAGATATTACATCAAGCGCAAGCGAAGTAAAAGAGCAGATTATTAAAGATAGCGAGCTAGAGCTTAAGAAGCTTGGATTTAGCGAAGTTTTTATAGATGTAAGTGCACCAAAAGCGCCAGTTGAGAGAAGCAACTCTATGAGTGGTAAAAATATTGCTCCACAAGTTAAAAACTTTTTAATGGTAAGCTCTGGTAAGGGTGGTGTTGGTAAATCTACAACTTCTGTAAATATTGCAGTTGCACTTGCAATGCAGGGTAAAAAAGTAGGACTTCTTGATGCCGATATCTATGGCCCAAATATACCTAGAATGATGGGTATAGAGGGGCAAAAGCCAGAAGTAGTTGGTAATAAAGTACTTCCTATTAAAGCTTTAGGTGTAGAGGTAATGTCTATGGGTAGCCTTATGGAAGAGGGTCAAAGTGTTATATGGAGAGGCTCTATGGTTATGAAGGCAATAGAGCAGTTTTTACGCGATATTATGTGGAGTGAGCTAGATGTTTTAGTTATCGATATGCCTCCAGGAACTGGTGATGCGCAACTTACACTTGCTCAAAGCGTTCCTGTAACTGCTGGACTTACTGTAACAACACCACAGCAAGTTAGCCTTGATGATAGCAGAAGAAGTTTAGATATGTTTAAGAAACTACATATCCCAATAGCTGGTGTTGTAGAGAATATGAGCGGATTTATCTGCCCTAGTTGTTCGACAGAGAGCGATATTTTTGGTATGGGAACAAGCCAGCCTGTTGCAAAAGAGTACGATAGCGAAATAGTAGCAAGAATACCAATAGAGCCAGAGATTAGAAAAGGTGGTGATGGCGGTAAACCAGTTACTTATTATATGCCAGAGAGTGAAACTGCTAAGAGATTCCAAGAAGCTGCGCAAAATATTTGGGCATTTATGGAGAAAATTCAAGAAGAGGGCGGTGCCGATAACGCAGCAATTCAGCCTACAACACCTCCTGGTGTTTCTGCTTGCTCTATGTAAGAAATTTGGGCTCTTGCCCAAAATTTATATTTTTTCTACTATTTATGATACAATATTAAGAGCAAATCCTTAGGAGGATATTATTATGAGCGATATAGAGAAGTTAAAAAATCTATTAACAAATGAAATTATTCCAGATTTAGAGAGCGTAATAGACTCTATTTTTCAAGAGATAAAAGATGGTGCCGAGATTTCTCTTGGTGAGAAAGAGGAGCTAGATGAACTACAAGATATGCACAGAGAGTGTAGAGAGATATTAGTAGAAATAGAAGCAAACGAAATAGACGAAGCCGAAGCAAAAGAGCTATTGGTAGAATTAATAGAGGCTATATCAGATTAATTAGCCTCTACTTACAACTTTTTAGATGTAACTAAAGAGCTATATAAATACTCTAAATTAGTGCAAAAATTTCCATTTTTTTCTATTAAAAAGATATCATCTACATATTTTTTATGTGTATATGTTTTAGATGATACTATCTCTATATTCAACTTTTCGAAAATTATCATTAAATAGGCTAAAAGACCTTTTTGATCTAGAGTATGCAGATGAATTAATGCATAGTCGTTTGTGTGGTTGCAGTCTATTTTTATCTCCTCTTTTTTTATAAGTGGTTTAGAGATATTTAGCTCTTTTGGGTTATTAAAGGCTTTATCTATAATTATCCCTATTTGTGTAATGTCGTCTTGTTCTACTTTTTGGTTAAAGTCGATTTTAAAGTATTTTTTGCCACTAAAGAGTTTAATAATATCTATATTTACCAAATTTAAATTAGAAAGTTTTGCTAAAAGGTAGCCAAGATCTAGTGTATCTTTTTTAATTATTTCGATTGTTAAGAATTTATCGTTTGTAATTTCGTAAGCATAGTTATTTATATCTGTAGCTCTTTTGGTTATTTCGATAATTCTAGTAGTAGAGTACTTTATAAATGGCAAGTTAGACTCTATAGATAAGATTTTGCGCTTTAGTGTATTTGGCAGCACTTTAAACTCTTTAGAGGCCTCTATTTTAGCGACTCTTTTTACTCTTTTGCTCATTTCACCTAGAAAATTAGAGTGTTGTAAAAACTCTAATGCATGCTTGTGTAGTGTCTCAAATAGTCTTGCACTAAAGTTATTATATATCTCGCTACCTACACCGTTAGTGTCTGCATATGTTAGCAGATAAATTAGATCTAACTCTAATTTTGAAGGAAAGATTGCAGCAAGTTTTGCAACACTTTTTTGGCTATAGATATCCTCTTTTTGTGCAATTTGGCTTAGTTTGTTGTGGTGTAAAATTAGTTTAAAGCCTAGATTTAAATCCTCTTGGGGGAGCTGTAGTTTTTGTGCATAAATTCTAAAAAGGTATGCTCCAAGTTGGTGATGGTCGCGATTTCTGCCTTTTCCTGCATCGTGTAAAAATACTACTAGCTTTATTAATAGCTGTTTAGATTTTGTTAAAGAGTTGTAAATCTTTTTTAAGTGTGGCTCTTTAATTGTCTCTAGCGCTTCTAGAGATCTAATTAAGTGTGTATCTACTGGATACTTATGGTAGCCATCAAATTGAGGCAAGGCTTCTATTTTTTTAATAGGTGCTATGTATGTTCCTAGTTTTCCAGCCTCTGAGAGTGCTATTAGTATTGAGCTTGTATATTTTGCTTTAAATATCTGTTTTACAAGTTTGTATCTACCTCTTGTTTCACCTCTGTTTTTTACGTGTAGTAGAGATTGGTTTAGTTTTGGGTGCGAGCTAAATGGCTCTTTTGCATTGTCTATTAAAAACTTAATTATTTCGTTTGCATACTTTAAATCTTTTGTTGGCTTTAGGTAGTTTACATATATAGCAATTGTATCAGATGATAGTGCGTCTATCCAGATTCTTGAATATAGCCATATAACTCTTAGGCTTTTATTAACTTTTTTGGCAAATAAAAGGTGTGCATTTGGGGTGTTTTTGTAGCCTAAAAGTGCTGATACTTGTGGTATATGCTCTAATCTTAGTTGGTCTGTTTTTTTATTTACACTTAAATGTAAGGCGACTCTAACACGAAATAGAAACTCTAGTGAGATTCTAAACTTTATGTAATCTTTCTCTTTTACAATTGAGCTTGGTAGATCTAGAATTCTTGGGGTGTTATATAGCATTTTACCTAGCCAGTAGACTAAGTTTGCATCTCTAAAGCCACCAACTCCCTCTTTTAGGTTTGGCTCCATCATTAATGGATACTTTGCTCTTAGTTCTCTTCGCTCTTGTATTTTTGCTAGTATAAACTCTTTTTGATTCTCTTTTCGAATGTAGTTAATTTGGTTACCTATTTGTGTCCAAAGAAATTTAGAACCATCTACAAAGCGAGACTCAAGTAGGGCAGTTTTAATTGTTATATCGCTATTTGCCACCTCTTGTAGGCTATTAATTTCGTGTACTCTGTGCCCTAATTTTAAGCCACTATCCCACATTAAATATAGCATTTTTTCTATTATTGCTTCTGTGTTGTAAGCTGGTATATCTTTATATATAAAAGCAATATCTATATCGCTTTTTGGGCTAAGTTGCTCTCTGCCGTAGCTTCCGAGTGCTAGTATTGTTAGTGGAATAGCGTTTTTTGTAGGAAAGTACTCAAAAAACATCTCTCTTGTTGCAATGCGATAAATTAGTTTAATTATACTATCTAGCTTTCTTGTGTGTTTAACTAAAAAGTCTTTACCACCACTATTTTTAAAAATTTCTGGCAGAGTTTTATAGTAGTTATTTAGCTCCTCTTTAATTAATTTAGCAATTTCAAAGTCTGGAGTATTTGTGTGTATAAGCTCTTCTATTTTTGCTTTTAATTCTAACAAGGGTAATCCTACTTTTTTATTGCTATAATAGCACAAATTTTTTAAGGTATTGCAGAATGGAAAGTATAATTAAAAAAATAGAAAACCAAGAGAGAATAGAGCTAAACGAGGCTCTAAAACTGTACGATTTAAATCTTTTAGAGCTAGGGACTCTTGCTGATAATATAAGAAAACAAAAATTTGGTAAAAAGAGCTACTTTAATGTTAATCGTCATATTAATCCAACTAATATTTGTAAAGATACTTGCAAATTTTGTGCCTATTCTGCAACCCGTAAAAACCCAAACCAATATACAATGAAGATAGAAGAGATTGTAGATATTGCTAAAGGAGCTTGGGAAAAGGGTGCTAAAGAGGTGCATATTGTATCGGCACACAACCCAGAAGTTGGCTTAAATTGGTATTTAGATAGCTTTGCAAAAGTAAAAGAGGCATTGCCAAATATTCATATAAAAGCACTAACTGCAGCAGAGATAAACTTTTTAAGTCAAGAGTATAATTTAAGCTTTAAAGAGGTAATTGAGCTTATGATTAAAAACGGAGTTGATTCTATGCCAGGAGGAGGTGCAGAAATTTTTGCCGAAGATGTAAGAGATAGAATTTGCAAAGGTAAAGTAAGCTCTAATGATTGGCTAAAAATTCACGAAATTTGGCACGAGCATGGCAAGCAAAGTAACGCAACAATGCTTTTTGGACATATTGAGAGTCGTGAAGATAGGATTGAGCATATGATACGCTTACGAGATTTGCAAGATAAAACAGGTGGTTTTAATGCATTTATTCCACTAGTGTACCAGAGAGAGAATAACTTTTTAAAAGTAGAGAAGTTCATAAGTGCGAACGAAATACTTAAAACTTATGCTATATCTAGAATTGTTTTAGATAATATTGAGCATATTAAAGCTTATTGGGCAACTTCTACAATTAATTTAGCACTAATTGCACAAGAGTTTGGTGCAGATGATTTAGATGGCACAATACAAAAAGAGTCTATCCAAAGTGCAGCAGGCGCAGCAAGTGCAAATGGTATGCAGATACAAGAGTTTGTAGATTTAATAAAAAATAGTGGCTTTACACCAGTAGAGCGTGATAGTTTATATAATGAATTAAAAGTGTGGTAGGTTATTTTAGTAGTAATTAAGCTAAGAGTTATAACTCTTAGCTTTTTACTTATGCAATCTCAGGAATTCTGATATTTTGACCTGGATAGATTTTGTCAGCGTCTTTAATTACTTCTAGGTTAGCTTCTACTATATATTCATATTTGCTACCATCGTTATAGTACTCTGTTGCTATTGCCCATAGTGTATCGCCATCTTTAATTGTGTAGAATCTTGGCTCTGGTAAGTCGCGCTCGTTAGTTTCTGCAATTGTCTCTAATGTAATTAGTTGGTCTGCATTTACGCTCTCTACTCCCTCTACATTACCTGCAATTAGGATAACTTTTTCTCTTGTATCGTTATCTTGTGCAACACCACCAAGTGTTACAACGCCATCTGCAACCTCTACAGCTAAACCTTGAACTGGTTCGTTCTCGAAGCTACTTTCGATTTCGTTTTTAATTGCTTCGTCGTCGTTACCTTTACCTAATATCTTTTTACCTGCGTCCTTAAAGAAACTAAATAGTCCCATTATTTCTCCTTAAAAAAAATTTACTAAATATTATATCATATTTTTAAGAGTTTTCTAAAATTTTAGGCAAAGTTATGCCTGTTTGCTTTTGGTATTTACCTTTTCTATCTGCATAAGTTGTTTCGCACTGCTCATCTCCTTGTAAAAAAAGAACTTGTGCAATGCCCTCGTTAGCATATATTTTTGCTGGTAGAGGAGTTGTGTTACTAATCTCTATAGTTATGTGTCCTTCAAAACCTGGCTCAAAAGGTGTAACATTTACTATAATTCCACATCTTGCGTATGTACTTTTACCAAGACAAATTGCTAAGACATCGCTAGGCATTTTAAAGTACTCTACTGTGCGAGCTAATGCAAAAGAGTTTGGTGGTACAATGCACACATCGCCCTTAAAATCGACAACATTTGCATCGTCAAAGTCTTTTGGATCAACAACTTGTGCATTTATATTTGTAAAAATTTTAAACTCGTCGCTTACTCTTATATCGTAACCATAACTACTTAAGCCGTAACTTACTACACCTTCGCCTACTAAACCTTCGCAATAGGGTGTTATCATACCCTCTTTAGATTTCTCTCTTATCCATATATCTGACTTTAAACCCATAAAAACCTCTTTTGTTTCATTTAATTTATGGTATTATAACCAAAATATTTTTACATTTATAAGCTAATGTTTATAGATAACTAAAGGAATTGATATATGAATTTAGAAGAGATTAAAGAGTTAATAAGAGTTTTTGGCAGAAGTAAGCTAGGTAAATTGAAGGTAAAAGATGCTGAATTTGAGATTGCTATGCAAAAAGAGGGTTCAGAAGTTGTAGTTGCACAAGCACCAGTACAGGCAGCACCAGTAGAGAGTACACAAGCACCAGTTACTGCAGCAAGTGCACCAGCAGAGAGTGCAGCAGAGCCTGCAAGTGTAAGTGGTGATGCTATTACTTCGCCTATGGTTGGTACATTTTATGCTGCTCCATCGCCAGATTCTCCTGCTTTTGCATCTGTTGGAGATGTAGTTAAAAAGGGTCAGGTTCTTTGTATTTTAGAAGCGATGAAGATAATGAACGAACTAGAAGCAGAGTACGACTGCAAAATTGTAGAGATACTAGTGCAAGATGGCGAACCAGTAGAGTACGATATGCCACTATTTAGAGTAGAGAAACTGTAATGAGCAAAGAGATAAAGAGGATTCTAATTGCCAATAGAGGAGAGATTGCACTAAGGGCTATTAGAACTATTAAAGAGATGGGTAAAGAGGCGGTTGCTGTTTACTCTAAAGGAGACGAAGGTGCTGCATATTTAGATTTTGCAGACGCTTCTGTGTGTATTGGTGGAATTAAAAGTAGCGATAGTTACTTAAATATTCCAGCAGTTATATCAGCAGCAGAGATTACTGGGTGCGATGCGATTTTTCCAGGGTATGGTTTTTTAAGTGAAAATCAGAGTTTTGTAGAGATTTGTAAGCACCATGGTATTAAGTTTATTGGCCCATCTGTTGAGCTAATGGAGCTAATGGCCGATAAGTCTAAAGCAAAACAAGTAATGGCAGAGGCTGGTGTACCTACTATTCCTGGTAGTGATGGTGTTGTATCTAATCCACAAGTTGCAAAAGAGATGGCTAAAGATGTTGGTTATCCAGTTATACTTAAAGCTGCTGCAGGCGGTGGTGGTAGAGGTATGCGTATAGTAGAGAACGAAAGCTACATAGAAAATGCCTTTTTAGCGTGCGAGAGCGAAGCGGTAAATGCATTTAGCGATGGTACTTTATACATGGAAAAATTTATCGAGAATCCTCGCCATGTTGAGGTACAGGTTTTAGGTGATAGCCACGGAAATGCTATACATGTAGGCGAGAGAGATTGTTCAATGCAGCGTCGCCACCAAAAACTTATAGAAGAGTCGCCAGCAGTTGTGTTAGATGACTCAAGAAGAGCAGAGTTACACGAAGCGGCAGTTAGAGCTACTAAGTTTTTAAAATATGAGGGTGCAGGAACATTTGAGTTTTTAGTTGATAAGCACAATAACTTTTATTTTATGGAGATGAATACACGCTTGCAAGTAGAGCACTGCGTTAGCGAAATGGTAAGCGGACTTGATATCATTAAGCTTATGATAGAAGTTGCCGAAGGAAAAGAGCTACCAAAGCAAGATGAGGTAGAGCTAAAAGGGCACGCAATAGAGTGTAGAATTACAGCCGAAGATCCTGTAAGCTTTTTGCCAAGTCCTGGTAAGATACAAAAGTGGATAGCTCCAGGGGGTAAAGATGTTAGGGTAGATACACACGCATATTGCAACTATATTATACCTACACATTACGACTCTATGATTGGTAAGCTAATAGTATGGGGAGAAGATAGAGATGCTGCAATTGCAAAGATGAAGAGAGCTCTAGATGAGTTTGAAGTTGCAGGTGTTAAGACTACTATCGATTTCCATAGAAAAATGATGCGAAATAGCGATTTTAAGAGTAATAATTTCGATACAAAATATTTAGAAGACTACAAAGGGTAATTCTCTGCCCTTAAATACTACAACAACAGAGGTTAAAATGATAGTTACAAGATTTGCTCCAAGCCCAACAGGCTATTTACATATTGGTGGTTTAAGAACAGCACTTTTCTCTTGGTTATACGCTAGAGGAAATGGCGGAAAGTTTTTATTAAGAATAGAAGATACTGACCTTAGTAGAAATTCGCAAGAGGCTCTAGAAGCGATTATTAAAGCTTTTGATTGGGTTGGATTAGACTATGATGGCGAAGTAATTTACCAATCTAAAAGATTTGATATTTATAAAAAGTATATCGATAAACTTTTAGAAGAGGGCAAGGCGTATAAGTGCTATATGAGCAAAGAGGAGCTAGATACCCTAAGAGCTACTCAAGAGGCTAATGGCGAGCGCCCAAGATATGATGGTAGATATAGAGGCTTTAATGGCGAGCCACCAGCAGGAGTAGAGCCAGTTATTAGAATTAAAGCACCACAAAGTGGTTTTATTGAGTTTGAAGATGGCATTAAAGGTGGCATTAAAATTGCTGCTAGTGAAGTAGATGATTTTATTATTGCAAGAAGCGATGGCACACCAACATATAACTTTGTTGTAGCAATAGATGACTACGAGATGGGCCTAAGCGATGTAATTAGAGGAGATGACCACCTATATAATACACCAAAGCAGATAGTAGTTTACAAAGCACTTGGGTTTGACTTGCCAAAGTTTTATCATGTGGCTATGATAAATAACGAAAAGGGTAAAAAGCTAAGTAAAAGAGATGGTGCTTTAGATGTTATGGAGTATAAAAAAATGGGTATTTTGCCAGAGGCACTACTTAACTTTTTAGTTCGTTTAGGCTGGAGCAATGGAGACGACGAGATATTTAGTAAAGAAGATATGCTTAAACTTTTTGACCCTAAAAACATTGGTAAAAGTGCATCTAGCTACAATTTAGATAAGCTTTTATGGCTAAATGCACACTATATTAAAAATAGTACTAACGAGAAATTATCTGAACTTTTGCAAGATTTTGAGGTAAATGTTGAAAATAGTGATAAGCTTTTAGTCTTAATAGAGATGACAAAAAATCGAGCTAAAACTATAATAGATTTAGCAAATGAGATTAATTATATTGTAGATGCACCTAAAGATTACGATAGCAAAGCCATTAAAAAAGCATTTAAAGGCGAAGCTCTTAGTATTATAGAAGAGTTTGTAGTAATGCTAGAGGGTGCTAGTGCAAAAGGTAAAGAGGCGATCCATAAAGTAATGGAGGATTTTGTAAACTCTAAAGAGATTGGCTTTGGTAAATTAGGTCAGCCACTAAGAGTTGCTCTTTTTGGAGCGATGAGAGGCCCTGGATTAGACGAAGTTATGGATATTTTAGGAATAGACGAAGTTAAAAATAGAGTAGAGAGTATAAAAAGTTATATACAAGGGTAGTTAAGTATGTGTGGAATAGTTGGTTATGTTGGTGCAAAAGAGAAAAAAGAGATACTTTTAGATGGCTTAAGAGAGCTAGAGTATAGAGGTTACGATAGTGCAGGTATAGCAGTTATACAAGATAATGATATCGTAAGTTTTAAGGCTGTTGGTAAGCTAGCTAATTTAGATGTAAAGTGCCACGATTTTACTAGCGAAGGTTTTGGTGTTGCAATTGGGCACACAAGATGGGCAACGCACGGCAAGCCAACAGAGCTAAATGCACATCCGCATATTGGTAAAAATTCGTATGTTGTGCATAATGGTATTATAGAGAACTATCAAGAGTTAAAAAAAGAGCTTCAAAAAGGCGGTGTAGAGTTTTTAAGCCAAACAGATACAGAAGTAATAGTGCATCTTTTTGAGAAAGAGAGAGAGGGCTTAAGTAGCAGTTTTGAAGCATTTAAATCTACTATCTCTAAGTTACATGGAGCGTATGCTACACTAGTTATTACAAAAGACGCATCAGATACGATATTTTTTGCTAAGAGTGGTTCGCCAATGCTTGTTGGTTTTGATGGCGAAGATATATATTTTGCATCATCAGATACTGCTATTATTGGCAAGGCAAGTAGTGTTTACTATTTAGAAGATGGCGAGTATGGGTATGCTAAAGATGGTAAGCTAGAGCTGTTTGATAAAAACGGAAAAAAAGAATTTACAACAGTTGCATTAAGTAGCGACAAGCTATCGGCTCAAAAAGATGGCTTTAGATTTTTTATGGAAAAAGAGATTTACGAGCAATCAAGTGTAGTTGTAGATACTATGATGGGTAGAGTTTTAGACAACGAAATTGTTTTTGATGAGATAGAAGATGGTTTTTTTGACGGCATTAACTCTTTAAAAATCTGTGCTTGTGGAACAAGTTATCACAGTGCTTTAGCTATCTCTTATATATTTGAGAGAGTTGCAAAGATAAGATGCGATGTTGAGATTGCTAGTGAATTTAGATATAAAGAGCCACTATTAAATAACGATACACTATTTATTACAATCTCACAAAGTGGGGAGACGGCAGATACACTAGAAGCCCTTAAGATGGCAAAAAGAGCTGGTTTAAAGAGTCTGAGTATATGTAATGTAGATAACTCTTCTATAGTTAGAGAGAGCGATGTAGCATTGCTTACAAGAGCTGGTGTAGAGAAGGGTGTTGCAAGTACAAAAGCTTTTGCAACACAAAGTGTATTGCTTTGGATGCTGGCTCTATATGTAGCTCAAAATAGAGAAACAATTGAGCAAAGTGAGTTAAGCAACGAAATTAAAGCACTAAGAAAAACACCAAATGCTCTAAAAGTAGAAGATAGATTGCACGAGAAGATTCATAGGTTATCTAAAAGATACCTGCATGGACATGGCTTTTTCTTTATTGGTAGAGATATCTTTTTCCCACTTGCGCTAGAGGGTGCGTTAAAGTTAAAAGAGATAAGCTATCTACATGCAGAAGGCTACCCAGCTGGCGAAATGAAGCATGGGCCAATTGCCTTAGCAGATAGTGAGCTCTTTACTATTGCGCTTATGCCTAGTACTTTGTTATATGAGAAGGTTAAGTCTAATGTAGAGGAGTTAAGTGCTAGAGATGCAACAATATTAGCAATTTCGCCACTAGAGTTTGACTTAGCTGATGATTTTATTAAAACTAAATGCTCTTCTCATGTAATGTTAGAGTTTTTTGAGATAATGGTAGTAACGCAAATACTTGCATTAGAGATATCTGTAAGATTAGGGAATGATGTAGATATGCCAAGAAATTTGGCTAAAAGTGTTACTGTAGAGTAAGATACTCTACTTTAAAAGAGCCTCTAGCTCTTTTTCGTTAGATGCTAAATCTACTTTTGTAACTTTTTTATTATTTAGTGTTACAACTATAACTTTATTTTTATCTTTAATATCTTTTTCAAACTCTTTTGCAAGCTTTCCTTCATATATTAAAAGAATATGGTAAGAGCTCTTTTTTAAATCTGGCATAGCAAATGTGTTACGAATAAATACTGGCATTTTTGATATATCAGCTACCAAAAGCGCTTTTTTACTATTTAAAAAATCTTTTTCTTGTTTACCAAAAAATTCTCTTGTAATGTGTCCAGTCTCTTTAGAGAAAGCAAATATTAGCTTTTTAGTATCACTATTTAGTGTAATACTTTTATCGAATTGATCTGGAAGCTTAAGATCAAGTGCAGAGCCAACATTTAAACCATCTGTAGCTTTTGCAAAATATTTTGATGCATCGTAGTTATCTTTAGAGTTAATAGTGTAAAGTGTCACCCCAGCTATTGTGGCTAATATTAAAATACTATATATTAGTTTTTTCATTAAAATCCTTTGTTAAATGTGTAAAAGATTATATCTTTTAAAGCTTATTATCATTGTAATTATCTGTTTAAGTTTTAAAATATGTGTAGTAATTGAGTAAAAATATTTTACTAAGAAGCTCTAATGTGTAAATTTATCTGTTTGCTTAATTAAAAAATATAATTAGAAGTTAAAATGTGTAATTTGGGTAAGTTTGTATTTTGTATAAACTAAAGAGAAGAACTCTTTAGTTTATTAATTAAAAGTGGTAGCTAACACCTGCATTTACCATATCTACAGTAATATCTTTGTTACCAGTTTTCTTAAGTGGTCTTAGGTACTCTACATATACTCCTAGCCCATCTTTAAATCCACGAACTTTTTTATTAAATGTATATTCAGCACCAGCACCCCATGCAAAGCCTTTTTCTGATTCTTTAAGTGTTTCGCACTCTGTTTTACCATAACCTAAAAGAGCATATATATCTAAGTTTTCAGTTACAGCGTAAGTTGGCTTAATATATAGACCATAGTGCTTAATAGCTTTATTGTCATCACCCCATGGAGTGTTTATGTATTTTGCCTCTACTGCTAGGAAACTATTAATAGTATAACCAGCCTTTAAACTATAACCATAAGTTTTAGATTTACTAACTCTACTAGTAGTACCATCAGAAAACTTAATATTGTCATCACATTGACACTCGCTACTATTATAAGTAAAGCCACCACCTAGGTATAGACCTAATGGAATATTTACTACAGGTACAGGAATTGGATCTACTGTAACTGGCTCAAAATTTTTACCTGCATTTGCAGATATTGTCATAATTGCTAAAGTAGCAATTGTAGTTGTAATTTTTTTCATTGTGTATCCTTGTTTTGTTTTATACACACAATAGTAACATATAAATATAAAATTAATCTTAAAAAAATGGATAGATATTAGATAAAATGGATATATTTACCCATATTATATAGTATGGGTAAATATTAAAAAAGTGTTATATATTAAAAGTGGTAAGTCACACCAGCGCTTAAAGTATCAACTTTAATCTCTTGTGCTCCACTCTTTTTAACTGGTCTTAAGTACTCTGCATATACTCCCCAACCATCTTTAGCACCATCTTTTTTGTTGTTAAATGTATACTCTGTTCCTAGACCCCATGCAAAACCTTTAAAGCTATCGCTAACAGTTTCACACTCTGTTTTACCATAACCTAATAGTGCATATGCATCCATATTTTCAGTTACTGGAATATTTGGCTTTACATATAGACCATAGTGCTTAAGAGTTTTATCTTTATCTTTCCATGGTGTATACATATATTTACCTTCGATTCCAACATACTCGTTAAAATCATAACCAGCTTTTAAGTTAATTCCATAAGTTTTACCTTCGTTAACTCTACTGCTAGTACCATCAGCAAATTTAACATCTGTATCACATTGGCACTCACTCTTAGCGTAAGTTAAACCACCACCGATATATAGACCTAATGGAGGAAGAACAGCTGGAGCTGGCTTCTCTGGTACTGGTAATGGAGGAATTGGAGCCGGAGCAACATTTTTCCCTGCGTAAAGTGTGCTACTTAATGCTGTAGCCGCAACTAATGAAAAAATTACATTTTTCATAATAAAACCTTTCCTTGTTTGTAATATAGTTTATGCTATAATAAAAGGTGTCTTTTTATTAGACACAACTCCATTTAAAAACCCTTCCCTGGGAAAAATGTAAGAAGAGGCTTCGAAATCACTTCTTACATTTATTAATATGGGAATATCATATTGTATAATATTAAACATTTATCCAACCTTAAACTAAATAAAAAAATAACTCTTTTTTGCAATTGTTACATTTTATTATTTCTATAAATATAAACTAAGCTCTAATAGAATTTTAGGTATAATCATATGATTTTTATTATAAGGATATATATATGCTTTTATTTACACCTGGTCCTACTCCTGTTCCAGAGGCTGTAAGAGTTGCTATGAGCACGCCTACGCTTCATCACAGAACGCCTGAGTTTGAAGCAATTTTTAAAGAAGCAAGAGAGTCGCTACTAAAATTGTTTGGTATGCAAGAGGCTATAATGTTAGCAAGTTCTGGTACTGGTGCTATGGAAGCAGCAATAGTAAACTTATCTGCTGGCAAAACTTTAACTATAAATGCAGGTAAATTTGGTGAAAGATTTGGAAAAATTGTTAAAGCCTATAATTTGGAGTTAGTAGAGCTAAAGTATGAGTGGAATACTCCTGTAAGTGTAGAAGATGTTTTAAATGCTTTAAAAGAAAATAGCGATATCGACTCTATAGCACTGCAAGTTTGCGAAAGTGCAGGTGGATTAAGACACCCAGTAGAAGAGGTTGCTAAAGCGGTAAAAGATTTTAACAAAGATATAGTAGTAATTGCAGATGGTATTACAGCAGTTGGTGTTGAGAAGATTGATACTACTAATATAGATGTTTTAATTGCAGGTAGCCAAAAGGCTTTAATGTTACCTCCTGGTCTTGCGATGATGGGTTTAAGCTCTTTTGCAATAGATAGAATTGGCAAAGGCAAGGGTTACTACCTAAACTTAGCAAGCGAAATTGCAAAGCAGCAAAAAAACACAACAGCTTACACAGCAGCTACTACTTTAATAATAGGTTTAAATAAGATTTTTGAACTTATAGAAGATTTTGGTGGGTTAGATAAGCTATATAGTATTACAAAAGCTAGACACAAGGCTTTAATTGCCGCACTAGAGGCTTTAGATTTAAAGGTGTATCCAAATTCTCCAGCACTTGCAATGGCTACTATTATAGATGACTCATCTGAAGATATTAGAAAGCTATTAAAGACAAAATATAGTGTAAATGTAGCTGGTGGGCAAGACCACCTTAAGGGTAAAATTTTTAGAGTTAACAATATGGGGTTAATAGAAAATAGCGATATGCTATGGGTTGTTGACTCTATAGAGAGTGCACTAGCAGATTTAGGTAGATTAGACTATAGCGCAAAAGCGGCTAAGATTTATAGCCAAACTTTTAAATCGGAGTTACAATAGATGTTTTTTGAACACGAGATACCAAGCTCTAGTAGGCTCTACTTTGGTAAGAGTGCAAAGCTTAAAAGAGAGATAGAGAACACATGTTCTAGCTATCTTGAAGATAATAACTTTAGCGAAATTGTTACACCGCTATTTTCGTATCATCAGCAAGAGAGTTTTTTAGATAGCAAAGGTTTGGTTAGATTAAACGACGCAACTAACGACGAAGTAAGCTTAAGAGCAGATTCTACAGTAGATGTGGTAAGAATTGTAACTAAAAGATTAAGCAGAAGTGAAGATGTAAAGAGATGGTTTTACATTCAGCCAATATTTGCTTTTCCAACTTGCGAGCAGTATCAAGTTGGTGCAGAGATTATAGATGGTTCTTTAGAGGAGGTTGCTAATAACTCTTTAAAATTACTTAGTAAGTTAAAGTTAGATTTTAACTTTCAGGTAGCAAATATAGCAGTTGCTCATCTGTTAATAGCCAATTATGGTTTTGATTTAGATGATATTAAAAATATCAGATTACAAAAAATATTAGACTCAAAGTATGAGTGGATTGCACCATTAGTAGAGGTTAATACAATAGAAGATTTAGAAGATCTATCTATATATCCAGAAGATATTAAAGTAGAACTTATTAAAATAAGAGATGCAGTAGCAAATATAGATAGAGAAGATATTTTAATATCTCCACTATATTATGCTCCGATGAGATACTATAAATCGTTGGTATTTAGGGCTTTTAAGGCTTCTAAGTTGTACGCAACTGGTGGTATATATAGTATAAAAGGTGTTAATGGCGCAGGATTTGCGATATACACAGATGATATAATAGCTAATAAGATGCAAAGGGATTAAATGCAAAAAGCAGATTTGATTGTAGGTTTACAATGGGGCGATGAAGGAAAAGGTAAGATAGTTGATCATTTAGCACAAAAGGTTGATTATGTATGTAGGTTTGCTGGTGGGCACAACGCTGGACATACTATTGTAACAGATGGTAAAAAATATGCACTTCACTTAGTGCCTTCTGGTGTGTTAAATAAAGATGCTATTAATATAGTAGGTAATGGTGTAGTTTTATCTCCTGTGGATTTTATTAAAGAGCTAAGCCAGTTTGACGATATTGATGGAAGAATTTTTATATCTGATAAGGCTCATTTGTTGCTACCATACCACGCTTTAATAGACCAAGCTAGAGAGAGACTAAAGGGAGATAAAGCAATTGGCACAACTGGTAAGGGTATTGGGCCAACATATGGCGATAAGATTACAAGAGTAGGGCATAGAGTTGGCGAGTTATTAAACCCAGAAAAGCTAACAAAAGATATTATGAGTTACTTCGAAATTTATAAGCCAATATTTGATGCTATGGGTGTTGCTGTACCAAAAGAGTCAGAGCTTTTAAGCGATTTAAAAGGCTACAAAGAGAAGCTAGGTAAATATATTGTAGATACAACACTTATGGTCTGGGACGCACTAGATAGCAATAAAAGAGTGCTACTAGAGGGTGCGCAAGGTACAATGCTAGATATCGATCATGGTACATACCCATATGTAACAAGCTCTACAACAATTAGTGCTGGTGCTTGTAGCGGATTGGGTATTGCGCCACACACAATAGGTAATGTTATAGGTATTGCAAAAGCTTACTGTACTCGTGTTGGTAATGGGCCTTTCCCAAGTGAAGATTTAGGTAAAGATGGCGAGTATTTAAGAGAGAAGGGTCATGAGTTTGGTACAACAACTGGTCGTCCAAGAAGATGTGGTTGGTTTGATGCAGTAGCAATGAAGCACGCAGTTAGATTAAATGGTGTAACAAATATCTCTTTAATGAAGCTAGATGTTTTAGATGGTTTAGAGTCGATTAAAGTTTGTGTAGCATACGAGTTTGAAGGTAAAGAGATAGATTATGTTCCATACACTTTAGATAATATTAAACCAATATATAAAGAGTTTAAAGGGTGGAGTAAAAGCGAAGGGGCAAGAGAGTTCTCTTGGCTACCAAAAGAGGCGCAAGATTATATTTTAGAGTTAGAAAAAATATGCGGAGCAAAAATTGGTATAATATCTACATCGCCAGATAGAGAAGATACTATAATTAGAGATTAAGGAGATAATATGAGACTAAAATCAAATCAGAGTAGATTAGTTGCTGGCAAAATTGCTATCGATTTAATTAAAGCTCCTTTTGTTAAGCTCTTAAAGGGTAAAGATGCCGTAGTAGAAGCTACAGATAAAATTATTTTAGCAAACTTAGAGAGAGAAAAAGAACTAGATGCAAAAGTTGCAGAGATTTTAGATGAGCACTATGACGAAATAGAGACGCAACAAGCTAATGATAGACAACTTTTCTTTATGATAAAAAAGCGTTTAGCACCAGAGTTTGATATTATTATGAATTACGACGATAGATATAGCGACCTATCTCACAAAATCTTAGATGAGCTTTACGAAGAGTATTTAATAGAGTACGATGTAAACGACAACCAGATAAAAAATATTATCTTTAATGCATTTAGAGAGTATGCAAAAGCTTACGAAGAGATAGATGATATAGTTTACGATAAGATTAAGAATCAAGAAAAAGAGATTATGCCTGGAAGTAGCGAGTACGAGTTGCTATACGAGAAATACTTTAGAGAAGAGCTTAATAGAAGAGGAATGCTGTAATGAACAGAGTTTGGCTATACTTTGAAAACGATCTATTTATAGAGGCTACAAGTTTTGGTGCGACTGGCACTGCTGTTGGAGAGGTTGTTTTTAATACATCTATGAGTGGTTATCAAGAGATTATTACAGACCCAAGCTATGCAGGGCAATTTATAACATTTACTATGCCAGAGATTGGTAATGTAGGGTGCAACGAAGAAGATAGCGAGAGTGCAGGAGCACACTGTAAAGGTGTAATTGTAAGAAACTATCAAGATAGACCATCTAACTTTAGATCGCAAGAGAGTCTAAGTGAGTTACTTAAGAGAAATAATATTTTAGGTATTTGTGATGTAGATACAAGATACTTAACAAAAGTATTAAGAGATGGCGGGGCAATGGAGATGGTGGCATCTACAGAGATTAGTTCTAAAGATGAGTTAGCTAAGATATTAAGTAATTCTCCTAAGATTGGTGATATTAACTATATTAATGAGGTTACTACAAAAGAGAGTTATACTCATAAAACTGGTAAGTACGATGCTAAAGAGTTTAAATATACAACTCCTAAAACTACTAAAAAGATTGTAGCTTACGATTTTGGTATTAAAAGAAATATATTAAATGAGCTTGTTACTGCAGGCTTAGAGGTAGAGGTAGTTCCTGCATCTACAAAAGCAGAAGATATTATTAAAAAATTCCAAAACAAAGAGATTGGTGGGGTATTCTTATCTAATGGACCTGGTGATCCACTTGTGCTAGAGGAGCAAAAAGAGCAAGTTAAAAAGTTAATTGACTCTAATATTCCTATGTTTGGTATCTGCTTAGGGCATCAGATGCTATCTATTGGGCATGGGTACGATACATATAAGTTAAAGTTTGGGCATCATGGCGGTAACCACCCAGTTAAGTGCAGTAGTACTAAAAAAGTAGAGATTACAGCGCAAAACCATAACTACAATGTACCAGATAATATTAAAGAGATAGCAACTGTAACACACATTAAC
>CAZFCZ010000010.1:0-13956 GCA_964517485.1 uncultured Nitratifractor sp.
TTGGTAGTGCAAGTATAATATTTAAATGTGGAGTAGTTGTGTACTCTAGCTAACAATTAAAAAGTATCTAAATATTTTGCAATATCTACTGCGCCACTATTGTCTATTTGGCTTGGTAGTTTTGCACTTATCTCTTCTAAATTAATAGTATCTATTATATCTAATACCTTTTGTGCGCTTAGCTCTTTGTCTCTATATACATAGGCTAAATTTTTATCTACTAAGAACTTTGCATTATAGTATTGGTGATCACCTACTGCATATGGATATGGCACATAAAGTGCAGGTAAGCCGTTTGCTGTAAGCTCCCATAGTGTCGATGCCCCTGCCCTTGCAATTGCAAAGTCTGCTTCTTGAATAATATTAGATAATTTAGTAGTAAATCCAAAAACTTCTACATTACTAATGCCTAGTTTTTCGTACTCTTTAGCAACTTTTTCTATATTTTTCTCGCCAGCTTGATGGTATATTTTTATACCCTTTTGTTGTAGTGTTGGTACTAACTCTAAAGCTAAGTTATTTAGTGTAACCGAGCCTTGTGAGCCACCAATAATTAGTATAACCTTAAGCTCTTTTCTAACTCTTGTAGTATTAAAATATACCTCTTTAATTGGGTACGAAGTTGTTACACTGTTGTTAGAAAATGCAGATATAAACTCTTTTGCAAATGGCTTTAAAAACTTATTTAAAGCACCAGATACCGCATTTTGCTCTTGAATTACTAACGGAACACCCATTGTTAAAGCAGCTAAAGATGCTGGCGCTGCAGAGTAACCACCTACGCAAAAAAGTACTTTTGCATCTGCCTCTTTTAATATAGCTCTTGCCTTTTTTATCTCTTTTAAAAGTGCAAATATAGTTTTAACTCTACCAAGTATGCTTCTGTTCATTACTACTTTAGAGTCTAGAAAATGTTTAGATACAAAGCTATTGTCATCTTTATACCAAGGTATATCTAGCCCACTTGTAGAGCCAATATATACTTTATCTTTAGTTACATACTCTTTAATAGAGTCTATAATTGCTAAGTGTCCACCTGTTCCACCACCTGTAAATACAATACTCATATCTTTACCTTTCTACTTAACATTAAAACCATAGCAATCGCTAAAGATGTTGCTATAATTTGAGAGCCACCATAGCTTAATAGTGGCACTGCAATACCTTTAATAGGTATTAAACCAGTAACACCAAATAGGTTTATAACGCCACTAACAAATATAATAATAGCAACGCCAATTACAAAATATCTCTCTATTGGTTTAACTAAATACGAAGCGATATAGAACATTCTATACAAAATAACACCATAGAGTGCTAGCAAAATAAGCACACCAATTAAGCCTATCTCCTCTGCTACTCCTGCAAAAATATAGTCTGTATGCACTTCGCTTAAAAAACCTAACTTATACTGCCCCTCGCCCAAGCTTTTACCACCAATACCACCACTTCCAATTGCAGATATCGCATTTACAATTGGCAAGGCAACTGTGGTATCGGTTACTCTTAGAGTCTCAAAACTATCTGGCAAAATTGCTAAGATACCATCTTGCACTCCAACCCACCAGCCCTTAAGTCTGCTTAGTCTGTGCGGTGCGATAGCAATTAAAAGTACTACTAAAGCAATTGCCCCACTTATAAGTGTAAAAAATAGCTTTTTAGAGCCTCCTGCTAACAAAATAACTGCAAGTAGTGTAACTGTAATTACAACTGTTTCTCCCAAATCTTTTTGCCCAACTGCAATAAACACAACTACAACACCAAGCAAAGCAAAGTAAGGTATTAAAAGTGTAAACTCATTTACTAAAGAGTTTTTAGAGACAAGTTCATTATGCTTTCTTGCTAAGCTCCACGATACAAAAAATAAAAAACCAAACTTAAAAAACTCTGTTGGAGCTATAGATAACGAGCCAAATTTTATCCATCTTTTTGCACCTAAGACCTCTCTAACTAAGCTATCTGGTAAAAAAAGCATAACAAAAATGGCAAGTGCAGAAAGTATAAAGATAGAAAAGCCCATTGGCTTAAATACTCTATATGGGTTCATAGAACCAACAAATGTTAAAATAACAATAGATATAAATACAAAAATAGATTGCTTTTTAAAAAAATGAAACTCACTAGCACCATAATAAATAGTTGGAAAAATAGACAAAGAGTATACTGCTACAATCGAAAATAGTAAAATCGCAACTGTAGAGGTGTAGAGAGTTCTATCCATATAAATTTTTAACCTTTTTTACAAATTTTAACATAATGATACTATTTTTTTATTAATTAGTATTAAAATTATGATATTATAACGCAATTATTAAAAAGAATTTTTTAGAAGGCTATATGAATATAGAAAAAAAAGCGATTTTCAGCGATGGTAGAGTTAAATTTATTGTTATAGTAATAGTGTTACTAGTTGTCATATTAGTAGCGAGAGTTGCCGCATTATCTATGGGCTCTAGCCATAAAATAAAAACCAAAACACTAAAAGATAGAGCACTAAGAGGTAGTATTATATCTAGCGAGGGCTACACAATTGCTAGATCAATTAAGAGTTATAGTGCATCTTTTCATACTAAATATTTAGATCCTAATAAAAAAGATTTCTTCTTAACACTATTTAGCATATACTCAAATATCCCCAAAACTGAGCTAGAGAAAAAGCTACTAGATAAAAAGGGTAAAGCCAAAAAAGGTTGGGTAGTAATTGCAAATGATATCGATGCTAAAACAGCAATTTATCTTAAAGAGCTAAAGTATAAACTAAACCGCTTTAAAGTCTTTAAAGCTAGAGGTGTTAATAAAAACTTCTACTATGGTTTAACAATTACCGAAAAAGGCGAAAGTCGCGAATACCCACTTAAAGAGGCGCTATCACCAATTCTTGGATATACAAGAACAAAAGAGAGCAACGGATATAAATATATAGTTGGTTACAACGGTATTGAAAAATTTTACGAAAAGTACCTAAATAAGAAAAAAGATGGCCTAATTAGCGGTAAAAAAGATGCTATAGGCTATATTATACATACAAAATCTACAAAATATAGCAAAAAAGAGAGTGGCTATAACCTTGTGCTAAATATAAACTTAGGATTACAAAAAAATATAGACTATATTCTAGATGACTACAAACAAAAGCTAGGTGCAAAAGAGGTAATTGCTGCAGTTATGCAAAGTAAAGACTCTAAAATTATAGCAATAACATCTAGCAACCGCTACGACCCACTAAATATAAAAGCAAACCAAATTGCAAACTTGCAGCCAAAAGCTACAACATATGCATACGAAGCTGGCTCTGTTTTAAAGCCAATTACCTACTCGCTAGCAATAGATAAAAAGCTAATTACACCAGCAACCGTGTTTAATACCTATAATGGAGTTTTTTGGCTTAGTAGTAAATTTAAAATTACAGACGATGACCCAGAAGCAAGATTAAGTGCAGAAAATATTATTATTAAATCATCTAATATCGGTATTTCTCAGATAGCTTGGAGCATGAAGGGCAACGAATTTAGAGATGGCTTATTAAGGTTTGGTTTAGGCAAAAACAAAAGTGGTATAGATATTGGTAGAGAGGCAAAGGGGCAGCTATATAGCCCTAAAAAATTAAGAGCTAAAGTTAATAAAGCAACTACAGCTTATGGCTACGGAATGCGCGCTACATTTGCACAACTTCTAAAAGCATATAATGTCTTTAATAACAACGGTATATCTTACAGCCCAAGGGTAGTTAACTATATACAAAACGAAGATGGCGATAAATTTTATCTTAAAAAAGACTACACAATTATAAAGCCAATTAGCAAAGATAGCGCAAATATTGTAAAAGATACTCTAATAAAAGTTGTAAAGTTTGGAACTGGACGAAAAGCCATAACAGAAGGCTTAGAAGTTGGCGGAAAAACAGGAACTGCCATGATAGCAAAAGGCGGAAGCTATGTAAAAGAGTATCATACTAGTTTTTATGGCTTTGCAAACGATACATCTAATAACAAATACACAATTGGTGTACTTGTAATAGAGCCTAAATACGAAGCGCACTTTGCCTCTCAAAGTGCTGTACCAGTATTTAAAGCAGTTGTAGATGCCATGGTAGAGCAAGAGTTTTTAAAGCCAAATGTTAACAGAGCAAAACAGGCAGAAATAGCACGCGAAAAAGAGCTAAAAGAGAGCAAAATTAAAGAGAAAAACAAAGAAAAAGTTCTAGAGTTAAAAGAGAGACTTAGAATTCAAAGAGAGCAGCTAATAAAAAGGCAGCAAGAAAAAATTAGAAAAAGACTGCACAAACAAAGAAATAAAAAAAGAAGAGCAAAACCAAAAAGAGTGCAGCCTAATGTAAATAATAACTCTGCTCCAGATCTTTTCTAAGAGCTACTTAGCTCTTAAAGTTTTAGTTAAACCCAAATATTATCTATTAATCTAGTTTTGCCAACAAATGCAGCAACTAATATAATAGTGTTATTAATCTCGACTTTAGATATGTTATTAAACTCTCTATCTACAATTGCAACATAATCTAGCTTAGTTACATTAGCATTTAAAATCTCTTTCATATGCTCTTTTATTGCAGCACAATCGTATTGCTGTTTAATTATTAAGTTTGTAGCCTCTCTTAAAGATTTGCTAATACTAAGTGCGCTTAGATACTCGCTTTGGCTTAGATATACATTTCTGCTACTTAATGCTAAGCCTTTTGTGTCTCTAACTATTTCGCAAGGTACAATATTTAAATCTAAAAAATAGTCTTTAACCATTTGAGTTATTAGTGCTAACTGCTGGGCATCTTTTTTACCAAAATAGGCATTTGTAGGTGTAGTTATGTTAAATAGCTTTAGTACAATTTGTAACACACCATCAAAGTGCCCTGGGCGTTTAGCACCCTCTAGCACATAGCCTCTTACCTTTGGTGCAGATATTAAAAGCTCGTCTTTATTATAAATAGACTCTATTGTTGGCATAAATAAAATATCTACACCCAACTTTTTGCAAATTGCTATATCTGCTTCGTCTTTGCGTGGGTATTTGTCTAAATCTTCGCCCTCTAAAAATTGAGTTGGATTTACAAATATAGATACAACTACATGCTCATTTTCGCTTTTTGCTCTTTTTATTAAACTAATATGCCCTTCGTGTAGAGCACCCATTGTTGGTACAAAACCAACACTTCCTTTTAGCTTTTTTCTCTCTGTTTTAACTGATGGTACATCTTTTAGTATAATCATCTTTTACCTTTTGGTAATTTTTAGATAAAATAATACCAAAAATTTAAGAGAGATAGATAATGGATAGTTACGAATATGGCGAATTATTAAAGAATTTAAAAGCTAAAATGTCGAATATTACCGATATTACACAGCCAAATAAAATAGAAGATAGACTAAAAGAGATAGAGAATATTCAACAAAATCCAGACTTTTGGAACAACGCTAAAGAGGCGGCAAAAGTTTCTCAAGAGAAGACAAGACTAGAGAGAATTTTAGGCGTTTACCAAGACGCAAACAACGCACTAAACGACGCAATAGAGTACTTTGAGCTAGCAAAATCAGAAAACGACGAAGAGACAATGCAGATGCTTTTTGATGATGCTCCTAGCCTAAAAGAGCACATTCAAAAGCTAGAGATACAGATAATGCTAAGTGGTGAACACGATAGCAATAGCGCAATAATTAGCATACACCCAGGAGCTGGCGGAACAGAGAGCCAAGATTGGGCAAGTATGCTATATAGAATGTACTTAAGATGGGCTGAGAGACACGACTTTAAAGTAGAGGTACTCGACTACCAACCAGGCGAAGAAGCTGGTATTAAAGATGTAAGTTTTATTATTAAAGGCGAAAACGCTTATGGCTACTTAAAGGTAGAAAACGGTATACACCGCTTAGTTCGTATTAGCCCATTTGATAGCAATGCAAAGCGCCATACATCTTTTAGCTCGGTAATGGTATCGCCAGAGATAGACGACGATATTGACATAGAGATAGAAGATAAAGACATAAGAATAGACACATACCGCGCAAGTGGTGCTGGCGGACAGCATGTAAACAAAACAGAAAGTGCAATTAGAATTACGCATATTCCTACAAATATAGTTGTACAGTGCCAAAACGATAGATCACAACACAAAAATAAATCTGCAGCCATGAAGATGCTAAAATCTCGCCTTTACGAATACGAAATGGCAAAAAAACAGGCCGAAATAGATGGTATAGAAAAGAGCGAAATTGGCTGGGGACACCAGATTAGATCGTATGTACTACAACCATACCAACAAGTAAAAGACACACGAAGCAACGAAGCATACACAAATGTAGAAGCCGTGCTAGATGGAGATATAGATAAAATACTAGAGGGTGTATTAATACACCAAGCAAACGAAAGAAAGTAAAGCCAAGCACTAAGTTAGTGCTTTAACTATTTTATACTACTTATTACTCTCTTTTTTCTTTTTAGCGCTACATCTAGCGTCTTGAATACCCTTTACAAAAGTAGAGTCATCGTCTGTTTTTATACCCTTATTGTAACCTAAAGATACGCTAGGTTGGTTTTGTAAAAAGTCCCAACCACCCATTACTGCACCTTTGCTAAAGTTGTAACCTGCACTTACATCTAAACCAAATTTTTTATCAGCTTTTGCCCACGGGTAAAAGCTAACCCCAGCACCAACTACTGGCTTTTTCTCTTTATCTGTAGATAAAACCTTAGCAGTAAGTCCAGCACCTGCTAACTTATCGCTAGATGCACCAAACTTATAAGATACTCCACCCATAACAGCAGGGTTAGCAGATGCAACAGATATAGCTGCAACTAAAGAAAATATAACTCTTTTCATAAAAGTCCTTTGTAATATTTTCTAATATTATACAATATTAAAGTTTAAATGTAAAGTGATTTAAAATATATATGCCCATAAGTTTAGAATAAATCTAAACTTATATGTAGTATGTAGTATTACTTAACTCTTTTCTCTTTCTCTTCTATACCGCTAACGCCAAAGCGACGCTTTAACTCTTGTTTTACTCTATCTGGGCTAACTTCTCTTAATCCTAAGCCAACTAAAGAGTGGTATAGTAAATCTGCTGCTTCGTATATTACTTGTGCATCATCTTCGCAATCAATTGCTACACATAGTTCGTCTGCTTCTTCTTTTATTTTACTTATAAGTAGCTCTTTATCGTTAAGCAACTTTCTAGTCCAAGACTTTTTAGAGTTGTCGTTTTTTCTCTCTAGTACTGTGTGGTATAAGATATCTACTATAGAGTATTTCTCTTGTATATCTACCTCTTTAGCTATAACCTCTTTGCCCTCTTTTACAGATGTAAAGAAGCAGCTCTTTCTACCAGTATGGCAAGCTACTCCCTTTTGCTCTACTTTAAGTAAAATAGTATCTGCATCGCAATCTATTAGCAAATCTTCTATTTTTTGCGTATGTCCAGACTCTTCGCCCTTTTTCCAAATGCGCTGCTTCGAGCGGCTAAAGTAGTGTGCATAGCCAGTAGATAAACAAAGCTCGTAAGCCTCTTTGTTTATATATGCTAGCATTAGCACATCGCCACTACTTGCATCTTGTGCAATTGCTGGTAAAAGCTCGTGTTTACTCCAATCTACCTGCATTAGTTACCTACTGATGTCATTTGTTGTTTATCTTTAGCATCTATCCAGATATTTGGTACCGCACCACCAGGTGTTAAGAAAATCTTAGCATCTTTGTTTACTCTTAGCGCCTCGTTAAAGCCTTTTTGCGCCTTAATTTGCTCTAAACTTAGTAAGTTTGTACTTAGAGAGTCTGCAATTAATTTATTTGCCTTAGCTTGAGAGTCCGCTTCGATTCTAATTTTATCTGCTTGCCCTTGAGCTTCGATTCTATTTTTCTCTGCTTCACCTCTTGCAACTTCGGCTTTTCTTTCGGCTTCTCTTTTTGCTCTCTCTTTTTGTTGCTCTGCAATCATTACATTTTGCTTCTCTGCTTGTAGCTCTTCGATTTTTGCCTTAATTTTTTGTGGTAACTCTATATTTCTAAGCTCTACAGAGTCTAAAATAACTGGCTTATTAGTAACTGCATCTACTCTAGTTCTTAGCTTATCTTGTATAAGTTTAGCAATATCTTGGCGCTTTTGTGGTAGGTTTTCTGCTGCATAACTACCAATAACATCTCTTACAATTTCGCGCACTTTTGTATTAATAATCTTATCTTCCCACGCTGTACCCCAAGTAGCAATTGTATCTGGTGCACTTTGCGCTCTTAAGTGGTACTGAACTGCAAGGTCAATATCTACATCTAGTCCTCTACTATCCATAACTCTAATAGCTGGGTTTTTACGCAATCCACCCTCGTATCTAGCGCTATTTGCAGTAATTTGGTTATTGCTGTTGCTATATGTAATCATTCTTACTCTAACATTAACTGGTATAATCTTCTCTAAAACAGGAATAAAAAAGTGCAATCCAGGATTAAGTGCCTCTTTTTCAAACTTACCAGTAGTTACTTTTATACCAACTTCTCCAGAGTTAATAATAGTAAATGGCTTAAGTAAAAATAGTCCAAATGCAATAATACCGATAATTATAAGAGTATTTAACCCCTTACCACCACCAAAGTTATTGCCACCAAATGGCGACTCGAAACCACCATTTCCGCCACTAGAGCTACTATTATTGCCACTTGGCTTTCTCTTCTTAAAGTAATCGTTCATATCTGCTGGCATAGTGCCTCCTTAGTTAATGTATGTTAAATAGTGCTCGTAATCTTTATTTCTGCCATAAACTACATCAAAATATGCACTCTGTAGCTCTTTTGTCATTTCGCCTCTTTTACCGTTACCAATAACTCTATGATCTAGAGAGTTAACAGGTGTAACCTCAGCAGCAGTTCCAGTTAAGAAAACCTCATCACTAATGTAGATTTCGTCTCTAGTAATGTTTCTTCTAACTACCTCTATGCCCTTTTCTCTTGCTAGCTCAAAAATAGTAAATTGTGTAATAGACTCTAAAGAGTTATCGTTTGGAGGGCTAATTAACTTACCTTCTCTAACAATAAACAAGCACTCGCCAGTACCCTCTGCCATAAATCCGTTCTCATCAAGCATTAGCGCCTCGTCAAAGCCATTTTCTACAGCTTCAAACTTTGCCATCTGGCTATTTAGGTAGTTTGCAGCAGCCTTTGCCTTACCAAATGTAGAGCGGTTAGGGTTTCTTGTAATCGAAGATGTACAGCACTTAATACCATTTTCTAGCCCCTCATCTCCTAAATACGCACCCCACTCCCAAGCAGCAATTGCAGTATTTACTGGTGCATTTTTATGATAAATTCCCATTGCTCCATAACCTAAATAGATAAGTGGTCTAAGGTAAACATTCTCTTTAAAATCGTTAACTTTTAGTAGCTCTATATGTGCATTATAAACCTCTTCGTAGCTTCTATTTGGTTCAATTGCAACTATCTTTGCAGAGTTGTATAGTCTTTTAGTATGCTCTTGTAGTTTAAATATCGCTAAACCTTTATTAGTCTGATAAGCTCTTGTACCTTCAAATACAGCATTTCCATAGTGTAGAGTGTGCGTTAAAATATGTACCTTCGCATCTACCCAAGGTTTTAACTCTCCATCCATCCAAATATATTTTGCTTCGTTCATAAATTTCTCCGTAAATTTTATAAAATGTTAGTATTTTACCCAACTTATAGTTAAAAGCTCGTAAAACGCCTTAGAGTGGTGTAGGCTCACCTTGTGCTTTAACATCTAATTTGCAGCTATTACTCACAAGGGTAAATTCGTTTTGGTTTTTAATATTACAAATATCTACCCTTTTGCCAGCTTGTGTAACCTCTACAAACCCTTTTTTTATCTCTCTTTGCTTTAGTGCGCCTTTTAGCTGCTCTTGCATTAATTGTAACTTATTGCTTTTTATATTTAGCTCTAAGTCCATAGTGTTATCTAGCTTACTAAATAGTGGCTCTATGTCGCTACTAAAAAGCTTAAGCTTATACTCTATTGCGCTATTTAAACTATACTCTAAATTAGCAAACTCTTTAGTAATTAATTTTAGTCTATCTATTGGCGAAAGCAAAGCTAACTGCTCTTTTTGCCCATTTAACTCTTGGCTAAAGCCCTTTAGCTTTAACTCTATATTTCTATCTATCTTACTATTTTGCTCATCTAGTAGCATTAAGTACTCGTTGCAATCTGGTAGTATCATCTCTATAGCAGCACTTGGTGTTGGAGCTCTTAGGTCTGCTACAAAGTCGCTTATTAAAAAATCTACCTCGTGCCCAATAGCACTAACAGTAGGCGTAGTAGCATTATATATTGCATCTGCTACAATCTCTTCGTTAAATGCCCATAAATCCTCTTGCGAGCCACCACCTCTTGATACTACAATAATATCGCAATCAAGCGCATTAGCATAATCTATAGCTTTAGCAACTTCGCTCTTAGCACTTTCGCCTTGAACTAGCACATCTACAACCACAATCTCTACAAGTGGCCACCTTTTAGATGCAACCTTTAGCATATCTTGCAAAGCTGCACCATTTAGCGCAGTTACAATAGCCACCCTCTTAGGAAACTTTGGCAAAGCCCTCTTATGCTCTTTATTAAAGTAACCCTTTTTCTCTAGCTTAGCTTTTAACTGCTCGTAAGCTAGTGCAAGCGCTCCTTTACCAAAAGGCTCTACCTTAACTGCAATTAGCTGATACTCCCCCCTTGGCGAATATACACCAACCGAAGCATCTACAACAATATGCTCGCCCTGCTCTATTTTAAACTTTAGCCTCTTAACATTGCTTCGCCACATAACACACTTAATTGTGCTTTTTTCATCTTTAAGCGAAAAATATACATGCCCGCTACTATGGTAAGTTACCGAGCCAACCTCGCCCTCTACAACAATATGCATAAAGGTGGCCTCTAGTATAGCCTTAATCTTCTCGTTAAGCTCGCTAACTGTTATCATTTAGGCTTTTGTGCAATAAGTAGTGTCGAAATTCCCATAGTAAACGACTGCGTATGGCGCATCTGCAAGCCCACGCTCTTTAGCTCGTCTTCTAGCATTTTAGTAGTTAAAAAGCCCTCTATCGAGTCTGGCAAATACTTATATGCTGCATAGTTTTTAGATATTAAACCACCAACTCTAGGTAGTACATTTTTCATACCAAAATCTACAATTTTATCTAGCATAGAGCTTCTATCTTGCTTAGTAAACTCTAAAATTACAACTATACCACCAGGCTTTAGCGCTCTGTAAAACTCCTCTAGTGCCTCTACTCTATCTACAACATTACGAATACCATAACTTATAGATATAAGCTCTGTAGATTCGTCTTCTACTGGTAGCTCTTGCGCTTTGCCCTCTAAAAATGTTGCAAAGTCTATCTTCTCTTTTGCAACCTCTAGCATACCAACAGATGGATCAACACCTACATAGTTATTAACCTTAACACCACTCTTTTGTGCAAACTCTCTCCAAAATAGTAGTAAATCACCAGTACCACAAGCTACATCAGTAATTTGATCTAACTCTTTTAAATTTAGTATCTCGTAAGCTTTAGCACACGCTCTTTTTCTCCACTTAATATCGATACCCATTGTTAAAACTCTATTAGCCAAATCGTAAGTAGATGCAATATCATCAAACATACTTACAATCTGCTCTTGCTTTTGCTTTTTATCCAAAATGCTCTCCATAAAAAAATTGTTACCATTATAGCTAAAAAAAATAATGTTTAGGGCGCCTTTAAAACCTTAAAGGCTCATAATATAAAGCTACTATTTAGGCAAAGCAACTTTAAGAGTTACTAACCCTACTCCATATTAAAAGATCTTTTTTATTCTCTATAACTTTTAAAAACTCTATATCTAAATTCAAATTATACGCTACGCTTTTTTCTCTTATCTTTGGGGTCTGGTAAACTAAAAGCCAATCGATTTTATCTTTTAAGGCTTTTAACATACCCTCGCCCCCCTCTACTAGCACAACTCCTTTGGTATTTAAAAATTTTAAATTATCTACTATCTCTACATCTCTATCTTTTACAGCAAAAAGCGGTATATCTTTGCTAAAGCCACCCTCTTTAGAGTATATAGCAACATCAGGAGCACTACTGTTTATAAATCTGCAATCTAGTGTTGGCTTATCTACCCTTACAGTGTTACCACCAATTAATAGCTTTGTAGATACCTCTCGAATCTTATGCGTATGTATTAGCGACTCTTTAGAGCTTAAATACCCACCACCAATTACACCATTAACACTCTGAGCCAACTTAAAAATAACAAACGCTCTTTTGCGCCAAATCTTAAATGGCTCTATTAATGCGTCGCACTCTTGCTTTAGTACGCCACACTCTACCTCTATATCAGCACTCTTTAACATAGCCGCACCACCACTATGCGCACTTACTGGGTCGCTAGAACCAATATATACCTTTTTTAACCCTAAGCTCTTTATTAAATTAGCACAAGATGGCGTCTTACCAATGTGGCTACAAGGCTCTAATGTTACATAAATTTCGCAATCTCTAAAAATATCTCTATTCTCTAGCAAAAAGCTATGCGCCCTATTTGCATTTAGCTTATCAAAATCAACCTCACTACCACTTAAACTCTCGTAAGCATTCAGCAGTGCCACAACCTCTGCATGCGAACTACCAGCCCTCTTATGAGCCCCCACACCAAGCAAAGCACCAGCACGCACAACACAAGCCCCAACAGAAGGGTTAGGATATGTCAAAAGCATACACTCCCAAGCCTCATTAATAGCCAAACTCATATAAAAACTATCATCAATCCGCACTTTTTACCTTTAGTTAAACTTATTAAGTATTATACCTAAAAGTTTGCTGCTATTAAAGTACACTTTTATTGCAAAACAAGTATATAATATTTTGCAGATAACATAAATCTTAATATTATCACATCTAAATTTTACTACTTCTTTTTTACATAACCACCCTTTAAAATTAATAAGACAGAAATGTCTGTTAATGCCAATATTAAACAATTATTACTCCCCCAACGAATAATCTTAAATTTTGAGAGAGTCAAAAGTGGTAAGATGTTGATAAAAAAATCTGCAGGACTAGCCCTAGCTAATTCAAAGATTTTTTTAGTGACAGATTGCCGCTTTTGGCTCTCCCCAAAGGGTGTAGTGCTTTTGTCCATACTCTGCGTTAGATTTTTTCGAATTAGCTACGGCTAGTACTTCAAAAATCTGCCCGAATTTAACAAAATCACTACATCAAAAGTTAAGACTATTCATTGGGGGAGTAATAACAGACACTAATGTCCAAATAATAAAACTAAATCAATTAACAAGACATTTTGCCATTTAAAATCTTCTTCAATTTTATGCAAATTTGCAAAAAATATGACACTTTGCTATTAAAAATCCATTATTAACAGTACATTTTTTTGTCCCATTAATCCATATTTTTTAGCAACTTACGCTATAATGTACCATGAATAAATAGTTAGACAAAGGACGGCAAGAATGACAAGAAAAATTAAAGCAATAATGGTTGGAAGTTTAGGTGTGATATTTTTATCTGGTTGTGGAGCAAAACAATATTCAATTACATATAATACAAATCCTACAGGAGCTTCAGTAGTATGTCAAGGTATAAATAAAGGATATTCACCTCTTACATTATATTATACACCAGATGACAAGCAATGGAAAGATGGAAGCATGAATACCGTACCCTGCACAGCATATTGGATAAGTGGTGCTAGAAAAGATTTTGGTAATACCTGGGATTTAAATAAATTTCCAGATGGTGTTATGCAAACATTACAAAGACCAGATGTGCCAGGACTTGAAAAAGATATGCAGTTTGCATTGCAGGTGCAAAATATGAAATATCAGCAAAGACAAGCTCAAGCAGCAGAATCAGCTGCAAGGTCAGCAGCATACCAAAATATACAAAATATGAATAGAAATTTTCAGTTACAACAGCAAAATTATCAG
>CAZFCZ010000011.1:0-8793 GCA_964517485.1 uncultured Nitratifractor sp.
AAAAAGTGTAAGACACTGCGTAAACTCTATATCTTTAGATTTTATTGCAAAATAAGCAAGAGCTAATACACTCTTGCTCTACCTTCTTTGCACCAATTAAAGAGTCAAAATTGCCTCCCTCTTCACCAGTGTGGCACCCACCTCTTAAGCCAATATTTTACACTACTTTTTAACCATATCTTTTATCTTTTTGCGCGGTACAAACTCTAATACAGTAGCATTTATACAATATCTTCTTCTATTGTGCGGTGCATCATCAAAGACATGACCCAAGTGAGCCCCACTCTTTTTAGCGACAACTTCAACTCTTCTCATACCAAATGAGTTGTCCTCTTTTTCTATTACAGCATTATCTACTGCTCTATAGAAGCTTAGCCAGCCAGAGTGCGAGTTAAATCTATCTTTTGTATCAAACAAAATATCACCAGATATCTTATCTACAAATACCCCATCTCCAACATTTTTAAATATCTCATACTGTTTGCAAAATCTTGTATCTGTACTTTTGTTAAAAGCAACATCGAAAGCTTCGCTATCTACACCTAATTTAAATGCGCCAAGTGCTTTGTAAAACTCTTTTTGGCTCATATATCCAGTATGAGCATAGCGCTCTTTGCCATCTTGAATAAATAGTATTGTTGGTGTGCCTACTATTTTGCTCTTTAGTTTAAAACCCTTTAATTGGTACTTTTTTGCTACTCTTAGAGCAATTGTGCCGTAATAGCTACTTAAAACTCGCTTCTTAAACTTTTCGCAAAATGGGCAATTTGGTGCATCAATTACTACTATCTCTTTACCACCAAGTGGGGAGATAGTTTTTATATTTTTATCTTTAAACTTTACGCCTGTTGAGTGGTTTGGGCAGTATCCTCTTGGATTTTTTTTAAGATAATCTTGATGATAATTTTCGGCCAAATAGAATCTATCTAGCTTTTTAATCTCGGTTGTTATCTTGCCATACCCTGCATTATTTAGTAGTTTTTGATACTCAAATTTTGTATCTAGTGCAATCTCTTTTTGCTTATTTGTGGTATAAAATATAGCAGAGCGATAGTTGTTGCCTCTATCGTTTCCTTGTCTATTGCCCTGAGTTGGGTCGTGAAGTTGCCAAAAATCTTTTATAAGTTTTGTTGTGCTTATTTTGCTGCTATCGTATACTACTTTTACACTCTCTGTATAGTTTATAATACCTTTTGGAGCATCTCTATACTTTAGCACCTTTTTGTATGTTGGATTGTCGTAATTACCGCCTGCATATCCAGATTCTGCTTTTATAACGCCTGCTAAATTATCATAATGCTTCTCTACACCCCAAAAACAGCCTGCTGCAAAAACAATCGTTTGCACTTTTGCATTAGCTACTACCAAAAGTGCCGATATTAAAAGTATCTTTTTCATATCTATCCTTTAGAATATTTAGCCAAAGTATAGCAGTAAAATATCTTTTTGAGTGTAACAAATATTACACTCAAAATTTTTAGTTTTTAGGTAGCTTCCAATCTTCTCTAATAAAGTGGCAAGTGTAGCCGTCTGGATAGTGTTGTAAGTAGTCTTGGTGCTCTGGCTCAGCCTCCCAAAATGCACCTGCCTCGCTTACTTTTGTAGCAATTTTATCTGGCCATATACCACTTGCATCTAACTTCTCTATAAGCTTGTTTGCTATAACTTGTTGCTCTTTTGATGTATAAAAAATCTCAGAGCGATAAGAGCTTCCAATATCGTTGCCTTGGCGATTTGGTGTAGTTGGGTTATGTATCTGAAAGAAAAACTCCAAAAGCTCTTGGTAGCTTAAAAGCTCTGGATTAAAAATAATTTCAACTGCCTCTGCATGTGTGCCGTGGTTGCGATATGTTGCATTTGGCACATCACCACCGCTATAGCCTACACGAGTAGATATAACGCCATCTAATTTGCGAATTAGCTCTTGCATTCCCCAAAAGCATCCACCTGCTAATATTGCCTTCTCTTGCATATAATCTCCTTTTTTTGTGTAATATTAGCCAAATTTTAAAATCTCTTCGTAACATTTGTTACATCTGCTTTAACAATCTATTTAAAGACTGCCTAGTAATTCCTAAATATGAAGCTATATGCTCTTGCGATACACCCTTTTTAAATACACCAGGAAAGTAGTTAAGTAGCAACTCTAGCCTCTCTTTTGCACTTTTTGTTAATAGATTAAATGTTCTTTCTCTAACAATTGCATATGAATCTTCAGCTAACTTTGTTGCAAACTTTTGCCACTTTAAAGAGCTATTGTATAGTCTATATAGATCACCTTTTTTAATCTTAACCAAAGTTGCATCTACTAGCACCTCAAATGCTAGCTCTTCAGGGGTATTTTGGGTAAAACTAACATAATCTACTACTGCAATATCCATAAGCATTCTATGCTCTAAAGCATCCATATTTAAGCAGTGAAAACTCCATGTAAAATCTTTGCCGCTCTCTTCTAGCTTGTATGAGCGCACAATGCCATCTAGTATAAAATATATCTCATCTGCATATTGGCTATTACCATATATATGCTCACCCTTTTTGTAGCTAACCTCACAAAAAAGATTAGACAAACTCTGCCACTCTTGCTCATTTAAATCTATAAAATGGTTAATATAACACTTTAACTCTTCCATCTTGCTACTCTTTGTCTTTAAATATAGTGTAATAGTAGCAAAAATATCCCTATAGTAGTAGTTTAATACACTTTAAGCATCAAGTACAATAGTAACTGCTTCGAGTTGTTACAAGCAAATGTATAATTTTAATTTATGATACATATAATATTAATTTAGTAAAAATTTATGATACAATATAGTTTGTAAAATTTTACTATGTTTAATAGAGTAATCTCTAAAAAAAGAGTAGAGCTTAAGAGATTTATTATCCAACTAAACACTCTGTAGTATTTGGTATGTTTATACTTGCAAATAGCAAGCGATTCTTTTTAAAATTAATATAATATTAGAATTTGTGCTTTGGTATTTTATAGAGGTTAATCGTTTAAACATATACTTAGGAGAATATATGAAATTAAATTGTAATTCGTGTGGTGGTGGTTTATACGACCCGCAATTCGAACACGACGCCTGTGGGGTTGGTTTTGTTGCACATTTAAAAGGAGAGAAGTCTCATAATATTGTAGCCAAAGGCTTAGAGCTTTTAGCTAATTTAGAGCACAGAGGTGCAGTAGGGGCAGAGAAAAACTCTGGTGATGGTGCTGGAATTTTAACACAAATGCCAGATACTTTTATGAGAAGAGTTGCAAAAGAAGCGGGTATTGATTTGCCAGAATTTGGCTCTTACGGTGTTGGGGTTGTATTTATTCCTAGAGATTTAGATGCATTTAGCGAGACTCAAAGCATTGTAGAGCAGTGTATCGAAGAGTTAGGGCAAGAGTGTTTAGGTTGGAGAAAAGTGCCAACAGCAAACGAAACTTTAGGCGAAAGTGTTAAAGCAACAGAGCCAATAGTTAAGCATGTATTTATTAAAAAAGCAGACGATATAGATAGCGAAGCTTTCGAGAGAAAACTATTTGTTATTAGAAAATATGCACAAAGCAGAGTTACAGACTCTTCTATTCCTGGAACTGATTATTTTTATATACCTTCTATGTCTTATAAGACAATCTCTTATAAGGGGCAGCTAATTACAGAGCAACTACCACTATATTTTGCAGACTTAAACGAACCAGATTACGAGTCGGCAATTGCGTTAGTTCATAGCCGTTTTTCTACTAATACATTCCCTTCTTGGTCTTTGGCTCAACCATTTAGATATATTGCGCACAATGGCGAAATTAACACCCTTAGAGGAAACATTAACTGGATGAAGGCAAGAACATCTTTGCTAAAGTCTAAGCTATTTACTAGTGATGAGTTAGATAAAATTTATCCATACTTAATAAACGAGCAAAAAGGAAGCGATAGCTCGATTTTAGATAATGTTATAGAGCTTTTAACACTAGCTGGCAGACCTTTGCCACTTGTTATGAGTATGATGATACCAGAAGCGTGGAGAGATGACGAAATGACACCACAAAGACGCGCATTTTACGAATACCACGCAACATTTATGGAGCCGTGGGACGGGCCAGCGTCGGTTGCATTTACAGATGGTAAATTTGTAGGAGCAACGCTAGATAGAAATGGTTTAAGACCATCAAGATACTCTTTAACAAAAGATAATATTTTAGTAATGGCAAGCGAGCAAGGTGCGCTAGAGTTTGCTCCTGAAGATATAGTTTTAAAAGGGCGCTTGCAACCTGGAAAAATGTTTTTAGCTAATTTACAAGAGGGTAAAATTGTATCTGATAACGAAATTAAAGAGCAGTTAGCAAACGAATTTCCATACGAAGAGTGGATACAAAAGCACAAAATAAATTTAGATGATTTACCACTAAATAGAGATGTAAAACAGCCACACCCAGAGACAATCTTAAAAAGACAAAAGTGTTATGGTTACACTCAAGAAGATTTAAAAACAGTATTAACACCAATGGTTAACGACGCATACGAAGCTACTGGCTCTATGGGAAATGACGCTGCACTTGCAGTACTTTCGCATAAAGCAATTAATTTATATAACTATTTTCACCAACTATTTGCACAAGTTACAAACCCGCCAATTGACCCTATTAGAGAAGAGTCGGTAATGTCTTTAACCTCTTATATTGGTTCACAAGGAAACTTGTTTCAAAGAGTAGATGAGCATAGAAATTTTATTAAGCTATCTTCTCCAATATTAACAAATGTTCAGTTGGAAAAATTAAGAGGTATAAGCAGATTTAACTTTAAATCTAAAACTATTAAAATTTTATTTGATGCAAATAAAGAAGGTGCCCTAAAAGAGCGCTTAGAAGAGGTTAAACAAGAGGCTTCTAAAGCAATTAAAGATGGTTATACTGTAATTATTTTATCTACAAGAGGCGTTAGTAAAGATTTAGCTCCTATTCCATCTTTACTAGCTACAAGTGCAGTACATAACCACTTAGTAAAAGAGGGTACAAGAACAAGTTGCGGTTTAGTAATAGAGAGTGCAGAGGCTAGAGAGATTCATCATTTTGCTACTTTAATTGGTTATGGAGCAAATGCAATTAACCCATATTTGGCTTTTGAATCTATAGAAGATATGAGAGTAAGAAACCTAATAAGAGAAGACTTAACTAAAGAAGAGGCAGAAGCAAACTATATAAAAGCTATCGGAAAGGGTATCTTTAAAATTATGTCTAAAATGGGAATTTCTACTATTCGCTCATACACAGGTGCGCAAATTTTTGAAGCAGTAGGACTTAGCAAAGAGCTTGTAGACGAGTACTTTACAAACACACCTTCTAGAATTGGTGGGGTTGATATTGATACTTTAGAGGTAGAGACTCTGCTTTGTCATGCAATGGCTTATCCAAACCGTATTATAGAAGCTAGCGACTTAAGCGTTGGTGGAGTATATTCGGTTAAGCAAAGAGGCGAAAAACACCTACTAACAGCCGAGAATATATACTTGCTTCAGCAAGCTACAAGAACAGGCAATTACGACTTATTTAAGCAATATACAAAAACAATAGACGAGCCAGAGAGCGAAAACTTTATAACCCTAAGAAGACTTTTAGAGTTTAAAAACCAAAAACCAATTAGTATAGACGAAGTAGAACCAGTAGAGAGCATTATTACACGCTTTGCAACTGGTGCTATGAGTTATGGTTCTATCTCTAAAGAGGCACACGAAACATTAGCAGTAGCTATGAACTCAATTGGTGCAAAAAGCAACACCGGAGAGGGCGGAGAAGACCCCGCAAGATTTAACACCGAGACAAACTCTAAAATTAAACAAGTTGCTAGTGGGCGTTTTGGAGTTACGGCAAATTATTTAGTAAACTCCGAAGAGATTCAAATTAAACTAGCACAAGGTGCAAAACCAGGCGAAGGTGGGCAATTACCTGGACACAAAGTAGATAAAGTAATTGGTGCTACAAGACACTCGACTCCAGGTGTTGGGCTTATTTCGCCACCACCACACCACGATATCTACTCGATAGAAGATTTAAAACAGTTAATTCATGATTTAAAAAACTCTAATAAGCATGCAAGAATTAATACAAAATTGGTTTCAGAAGTTGGGGTTGGAACAATTGCAGCTGGTGTTGCAAAAGCACACTCTGATGTTATTTTAATTTCGGGATTCGATGGCGGAACAGGTGCAAGCCCGCAAACTTCTATTAAACACGCAGGGCTTCCTTGGGAGCTAGGATTAGCAGAGACGCACCAAACACTTGTTAAAAATGGTTTAAGAGGTAGAATTACCCTACAAACTGATGGCCAGCTAAGAACAGGTAGAGATATTGCAATTGCAACACTTTTAGGTGCCGAAGAGTGGGGAATAGCAACGAGTGCCCTAATAGTAGAGGGGTGTGTAATGATGCGTAAATGCCATCTAAATACATGCCCAGTTGGTATTGCAACACAAGATAGAGAGCTAAGAAAAAAGTATAGCGGAAAAGCTGAATATGTAATTAATTTTGTTAAATTTTTAGCACAAGAGCTAAGAGAAGTTATGGCAGAGCTTGGCTTTAGAACAGTTAACGAAATGGTTGGAAGAGTAGATAAATTAAAACCTAAAGAGAGCGTTAACCACTGGAAAGCAAAGCATCTACAGCTTGATAAGTTGCTTTATAGAATGTATGTTAGAGAAGATGACAACATATTTAAAAGCATAGAGCAAGACCATGGCTTAGAAAAGGCATTAGATAACGAGCTTATAGAGTATTTTCAAGACTCTATTAAAAATAAGACACCTCTTAAAAAAGAGATTAAAATTAGAAATATTAACAGAACCGTTGGAACAATGCTTTCGGCAGAAGTTACAAGAGCTCATGGCAACGGCTTAGATGAAGATACAATACACATTAAAGCAAATGGAACAGGCGGACAAAGCTTTGGTGCGTTTTTAAATAAAGGTATAACTTTCGAAATAGAAGGCGATGCAAACGATTACTTTGGTAAAGGTTTAAGTGGTGGTAAATTAATACTTTATCCTCCTAAAAACTCTACATTTGATGCAAATAAAATGGTAATCTTAGGTAATGTATCGTTTTATGGGGCAACAAGTGGTGAGGCATATATTTACGGAATGGCAGGAGAGAGATTTTGCGTAAGAAACTCTGGTGCTAAAGTTGTAGTATCTAGCGTTGGTGATCATGGTTGCGAATATATGACAGGTGGTAGAGCAGTAATTTTAGGCGAAATTGGTAAAAACTTTGCAGCAGGAATGAGTGGCGGAATAGCTTATATTTACGATAAAGAAGACTCTTTAGCAAACAGAATAAATAAAGAGATGGTAGATTTAGAAAAAATCCAAAGCGAAGATGAGGGCGAAGTAAAAGAGATGATTTTAAAATACATTAAACACACTAGCTCAAAAGAGGCGCAAGAGATAATCGACAATTGGGAGAGCCAAAAAGATAAATTTATAAAAGTAATGCCAAGAGACTACAAAAGAGCTCTAGCAGAATTAAAGAAGGAGGCTTAAGATGGGAAAAGTAACTGGATTTAAAGAGTATAAAAGAAAAAACTTTACATTAGAGCCTGTTGAGAAAAGAGTTAAGCACTACAACGAGTTTATTACACCTTTAAGCGACAAAGAGGCTCAAGAGCAAGGTGCAAGATGTATGGATTGTGGTGTACCATTTTGCCATAGTAGCTTTGGTTGCCCACTAGGAAATATTATTCCACTGTTTAACGACCAAGTTTACAGAGGGCAGTGGAAGAGCGCATTTAAAACACTAATGAGCACTAATAACTTTCCTGAATTTACAGGCAGAGTATGCCCAGCAATTTGCGAGCACGCTTGTGTACTTGGCATGAACGATGACTCTGTTGGTGTAAAAAGTATAGAGTACTCTATTATAGAAAAAGCGTATCAAGAAGGCTGGATGAAGCCACAAATTCCAGCAGTAAAAACGGGCAAAAAGGTAGCTGTAATTGGTAGTGGACCAGCTGGTATGGCAGCTGCAAATCAGCTAAATAAAGCAGGACACAGCGTAACAGTTTTCGAAAAAGACTCACGCATAGGTGGGCTTGTAAGATACGGCATACCTAACTTTAAACTAGATAAGAAAAAGGTAGTTCAAAGAAGAGTAAACCTAATGGAAGACGAAGGTGTAGAGTTTATTACCGATGCAAATATTGGTAAAGATATATCTATAAAAGAGCTTCAAGACAAATACGATGCAATTGTTTTAACTATAGGTGCAGGAAAACCAAGAGATTTGCCTATACCAAATAGAGATGCTAATGGTGTTTATTTTGCAATGGAGTTTTTATCTAGAAGCAATAGCAAGGTAGAGGGTGTTAACATAGCACCACAAAACGATATTAGCGCAAAAGATAAAAATGTTGTAGTAATTGGTGGAGGAGACACAGGAAGCGATTGCGTAGGAAACTCTATTCGCCAAGGTGCAAAAAGCGTTACGCAAATAGAGCTAATGCCACAAGCACCAACTAAAAGAACAGCAGATATGCCGTGGCCAACTTATGCAAGGGTGTTTAAGCTATCTACCTCTCAAGAAGAGGGTGCAGTTTTAGATTTTAATGTTTTATCTAAGTCGTTTATAAAAGACGATAACGGCAATGTAAAAGGGATAAATTGCGTTAAAATAGAGTGGGAAGGCAGAAACTTTAAAGAGATAGAAGGCAGCGAATTTACACTAGAAGCCGATTTAGTGCTACTAGCAATGGGCTTTTTAGGGCCAAACCAAGACGATGTAATACAAGAACTTACGCTAGAAACAGACGAGCGAAG
>CAZFCZ010000012.1:0-28547 GCA_964517485.1 uncultured Nitratifractor sp.
CAGAAGATACAAGAGAAGCAAAAGATAATATATACTTTTTAAAAACTGCACAAAATAGCAAATATTTAGATAGCTTAAGTGATGATGCAAAGATAATAAGCCCAAAAGAGCTAAAAAAGATATGGGAACTAGATAGATTAAGTGTTATTGGAATTACTGGCACAAATGGTAAAACTACAACCGCAGCTATAATATACTCTATTCTTATAGATTTAGAAGAAAAAGCTGCCCTGCAAGGTACTAGAGGCTTTTTTGTTGATGATAAACGGTTAGAAGATAAGAGTTTAACAACGCCATCTATTTTGCAAACAATGCACAATATGAAAGAGGCACTAGAGCTTGGGGCAAAATATTTTGTAATGGAAGTAAGCTCTCATGCAATTGTGCAAAATAGGATCCAAGATTTGGATTTTGCACTAAAGATATTTACAAATGTTACGCAAGATCATCTTGATTTTCATAAAAGCATAGATGAGTACCGAAGGGTAAAGAGTCAGTTTTTCCTAGATGAGAGCCTAAAACTTATAAATAAAGATGAGGCAAAAAAGATAGTTTTCAATGAGCAAAATGCATATACTTACTCTCTTGATGAGCCATCAACATTCAAAATAGAAGCATTTAGCCTGCAAAATGGCATAACAGCAGCAATTAATTACTTAGGAGAGATGGCTACTTTTAAATCAAATCTTGTAGGTCTATTTAATGTATATAATCTAGCAGCTGCAGTTGCAGCGGCTAAGCTAGTTACAAAAAAGAGCTTAGAAGAGATATGTCAAGCAGTAGAGGGCTTTGGTGGAGTTAGTGGCAGAATGGAGGTAGTATCTCATAACCCGACTGTAATTGTAGATTTTGCTCATACACCAGATGGTATGTTAAAGGTGCTAGAGAGCATTAAAGATAAAGATATAGTTGTAGTTTTTGGTGCAGGTGGCGATAGAGATAGAGATAAGCGTCCAAAAATGGCACTAGCAGCTGCAAAGTTTGCCAAAAAGATATATATTACAAGCGACAATCCAAGAAGTGAAGATCCAAAAGCAATTATAGATGATATTGCAAACGCAATAGAGGGTAAAGAGGGTGTTTGTAAGATAATTGATAGAGAAGAGGCGATAAAAAGAGCTATAGATGAGCTAGATAGCAAAAATGAAGTATTATTAATTCTTGGCAAAGGTGATGAGGAGTATATAGAGATAAATGGCAAAAAAATACCATTTGATGATAGAGAAATAGCAAAAAGGTATCTCAAGAATCAAAATTAAACCATCACTAATAGATAAATAACCCAATATATCGACTCGATTTAATCAAAATTGTATATTTATTTATATTTTTTGTTAGATTTATGATATACTACTATTGCTAATTTCATTTGAACTCTTACTATACTATCTTATCTTAAGAGAGTTCTTTGATAAATAAGTAATCTTAATGTAGCTGAGTATTGGATTTGTAATGAGATATTATCTAGCAATATTATATCTATTTCTTTTTTCTCTTAGTATATTTGCACAAACTAATCTAAAGTTAGATATAAAATATGTAGATAAAGATCACGACCTTTTAGCTGACACTCCAACTACTTTGGAGAAATTAATAGATCCTCCATATTTAATATTTGCTTATGCACCTCATGAATCTCCAAACCTATATAGCAACTGCTGGAGTGATTTTGTAAAATATCTTAGCAAAGTTACTGGAAAACGAGTTGTATATTTTCCATACCAAACAAAAGAGGCTCAGCTAGAGGCTATGAGATATGGTAAACTTCATATAAGTGGCTTCAACACAGGTATGGTACCTCTAGCAGTAAACTATGCAGGTTTTCATCCATTTGCAATAATGGCAGATAATCAAGGTAAATATGGTTATACTATGGAGATAATTACAAATAAAAATAGTAATATAAAAAGTATATATGATATAAAGAATAAAAAAATCACTTTTACATCTCCTGGTTCAAATTCTGGATATAGAGCACCACAATACTTTCTTGAAAAAGAGTTTAATTTAAAAGCCAACATCGACTATGAGATAGTGCTCTCAGGAAACCATTCTAATTCAATAAGAGGTGTTGTAAGTGGCAAGTATAGTGTTGCTGCAGTAGCTAGCTCAGTAATGCAACGAATGATAAATAGAAAAGAGATAGATGCAAATAGTATTGTAACAATTTATAAATCAAAACCTTTTCCAACAACTGCATATGGCTATGTCTATAATCTAAAACCTAAACTTATTAAAAAGATAGAGTATGCATTTTTAACATTCCCGTGGAAAGATAAAAGTGGCAATCCAAGCTCATTGAAAAAAGAGTTTAGAGATAAAGAGAAATTTATTAAGATTAAGTATAAAGATATTTGGAGGGATGTATTAGAAATTACCAAAAGATTTTAATCTTCTTTTATATACTTTAACAATATGTTAAAAATATTATAAGTAGTTATTAATATTAAAAGATTAACTAGATATATTTTGGTATAATCAGCTATTATTTTTAAAAGGTAAAAGATGTTAGTTGCCCCTAGTATTCTTTCGGCAGATTTTGGAAATTTAGCAAGTGATGTAAAAGCTATTTGTGATGCAGATTGCGATTTGGTTCATGTAGATGTTATGGATGGACACTTCGTGCCAAATATGACTATTGGTCCTGTGGTTGTTGATGCAGTTGCAAAAGCTGCTAGCAAACCGTTAGATATTCATCTAATGGTAGAAGATAATAACTTTTTTATAGATCTTTTTGCTCATCTAAAGCCAGAGTATATATCGTTTCATATCGAGAGCGAAAATCACGCAAATAGAACTGCTCAAAAGATAAAAAGCTTAGGCATAAAACCAGCAGTTGTGCTAAATCCTCACACCCCAATAGAGAGTATTGAGTATCTGCTAGAGTATATTGATATGGTGCTTTTAATGAGCGTAAATCCAGGCTTTGGCGGACAAAAGTTTATACCAAATGTGCTAGAGAAAGCTAGCTATCTAAAAGAGCTAATTCTCAAAAGAAATCCAGATTGCAAAATCGAGATAGATGGTGGTGTAAGCGACAAAAATATCCAACAGATTAAAAATGCAGGCGTTGATATTGCAGTAGCAGGAAGCTATGTATTTAAGCATCCAAATGGGCCAAAAGAGGCAATTGAATCTTTAAAGGTTTAGTTTGAGAGTAAAAATTTGCGGTTTAACAAACTATGATGATGCAATGTATGCATGCGAAGCAGGTGCCGATGCTTTGGGTTTTGTATTTTATAAAAAATCACCAAGATTTATTAGCTTTAGTGAGTGTGCTAAAATTATAGAGAAATTGCCACCCTTTGTGCAAAAAATTGGGCTTTTTGTGGAGCATAGTGCAGATGAGATAAACAGATTTTCAAAACTATGCAAAATAGATATTGCTCAGATTCACTTTGATGTAAGTAGCGACTTTTTAAAGAGTTTGGAGCCTAAAACTCTGCCTGTAATTAGAGCAAAAAGTAGCAGTGATATCGCAAATTTTGGAGATACATATAAGCTAGTAGATGCCTATTCTCAAAGCTATGGAGGCAGTGGTAAACAACTTAATTTAGAGTGGTTTAAAGATATAGATTGCTCAAAAATAGTTATAGCTGGTGGTCTAGAGCCAAACAATTTAGAGCAGCTTAGAGGCTTTAATTTTTGGGGAGTAGATGTAAGCAGTGGAGTAGAGGCGTATAAAGGCAAAAAAGATTACTCAAAAGTGAAAGAGTTTATAAAAAATGCAAAAAATATTTGAGCCTCTAACGGCATCTTTTAGAAAAAATGGTGGTTTTTTAGATTATGATAGATTCTACTCTATTGCTAAAAAATATTGCTCACTAGAAGAGGATGGCTTTACTATTGCAGAGCTTCTAAAAGCTAGCGGTTACCCAATAGAAGAGAAGCTAAATGGCTACTTCTTTAAGCCTATGCATACACCATACGAAGCCCAAGAGTATGTTGTAGTAGATATAGAGACCAATGGCTCAAAGCCTGGAAGATCTCAAGTAATTGAGATAGGCGCCATAAAAATAAAAAATTTAGAGATAGTTGATAGATTAGAGACCTTTGTAGCTTGCGCTTATCTACCCGATATGATAATAGAGCTAACTGGCATTCAACCAAGCGATTTAGCTGGTGCACCTAGCAGAAAAGAGGCTCTAATGATGCTAAAAGAGTTTATGGGCGATAGTGTTTTTGTAGCTCATAATGTCGCTTTTGACCACTCATTTTTAAGTGCATCTTTTCAGAGATTTGGGCTAGGAAGCATTGGCAATATGAGAATTTGCACAATAGAACTTGCCAAACGCACAATAGAAGCGCCAAAATATGGGCTTGCAGGGCTTTGCGATACTCTAAATATCTCTATGCAATCTCACCACAGAGCATACAGCGATGCACTCTGCTCTTGGGAGATAATGAAAGAGTCTTTTAAAAAACTACCTAGCTATATTAAAACTACTGACGATCTTATACGCTTTAGCACATCTAGCAAAAAAGAGCGCAAGAAGAGTCTGCAAAAGAGCAGTTCACAATAGATTCATATTAAGAGATTATAATACGATATAAATTTTAACTTTAAGGATTGATATGAGAAAAGTTATAACAACTTCAATACTTTTAACTCTTCCAGCTATACTAATGGCTGATATGGATAGATGTGTGGCTTGCCACGGTGTAGATTTTGAGAAAAAGGCTCTAGGGGTAAGCAAAATTGTAAAAAATATGAGCGAAGCAGAGATTAAAGCTGCACTAGATGGCTACAAGGCTGGCAAGGGTGGCTCTATGAAAGATGTAATGATAAAAGAGGTAAATGTAGGTGTAGATACAGATGCAATGGCAGCAGATGTTTACAACGAAATTCACACCCCTGGATTTGAAGAGCCAGATAGTGAGTTTATCTTCAAAAAGAGAAGAAGCGTAAGAGGTATGCACAAAATCAAAATGGCTCTTAAAAAAGCTGACCCTAAAAAAGATAGAAAAAAGCTAAGCTCTAAAATTAAATCTTTTGTATTTGATTTAACTACTTACGATAAAGAGCTAAGAGAGAGTATAGATTTTAATAAAATTGGGCCAAAAAAACTTAGCCTAAAAGATATATTAAATGGCGTTACAGAGGCTAAAAAATGTGTTGATCACTCATTTACAGATAAAGAGCTACATAAGTGCCAAAAAGATTTTGTAACATTAGCAAGCCAAATATCATTAGCAGAGGCTCAACAACTACAACAAAAGATTAAACCAAAAGATAAAAATAAAGTTGAAGAAAAATTGCCACAAACTGCAGCCGAAGCCGAAAAAGCACTAGTTGGAACTTGGTCTATAACTTGTGGTGTTGGGCAAAAACCAAACACATGGACAACAAAAGAGGTAGTAATTAACAAAGACTTAACAGCAAAAGGTTGGATGAAAATCTATGCTGATAAAGATTGCAAAAAGCTTATAAAAGAGATTAATGCAACATATAGCTTTAAAGTTGGTGCCCTTAATGTAGGCGATGATGGCAAAGAGGCATGGGAAGTAGATAAGCTTCTAGGCAAAAAGAAAAAACCTATGTTTACTATGATTAGATTTACTAAACCAAACCATGTAGTTGTAGCAGCCCCTACAAAAACAAATGACGGTACAACTAAAGCCAAAAGAAAAAACCACTTTAGCGATAAATGGGCAGGATGCACTAAAAAATAACCCCTACCCTTAAGCGTAGCAATGCTACGCTTAAACTAACAAATCAGATCTAAAACTATCACAAAAGACTATATTATATCTATAGCCTCATATCCATTAGTTAGCTCTTCTGGGTTTTGTATTCCGTATATTTTATATATTGTTGCTCCAATAGATAGTGGTTCAAACCAGTATGTTCCACTTTTTGGTTTTAGCCATAATCTATTTCTTTTAGAAGAATCTACTATCGTTTCGCCAACTACGCCTTTGTGGTTAAGGTAACCTTTTCCTCCGAAAATATAGAAATTTTGCAAGTTTCCGTGGTCCCACCCGTTTGCAGAGTTTAGGTTTACATTTCGGCCAAACTCTGCAAATAGCATTATATTTACATTATCTATTTTATCTATTGCTTTAAGGTGCGCTATGGCCGAGCGTAAGGCTCTAAATAGGTTTTTAGATCTTTGTACATAATCTTTTGCATCATTATGGTCATCCCATCCACCTAATCCGCCAGTTCCTAGGGTAATTACTTTAGTGTCGCTACTTTTATTTAGTATGTTAATTGCTGATTCTAACTTTTTAGCAAAAGTGTTATCTTTTGGATATGAATCTTCGCCTAAATCTGGAGTTTGTGCCTCTTTTATCTCTTTTATAAAAGTTGCCAAATTTTCTCTTTTACTAAAAGCCTCTTTTATCTTTTTGTTGCTATTGTGCTTAGATGCTAATGTATCTAATTTTAACACTAAAGCTGGGTTAAAACCACCCTCTTCATCACTTTTGTTGTAGTTTTTATGCTCTCGCTCCTCTTTGGTGTAGTATGTCCAGTTTCTAACACTCCAGCTTGACCTTTCATATGGATTAGAAAAGTTTTCATCAATAGCAACTGCTCTTAGATAGCTAGGTATCTTAAGCGCACCATCTTCGTAAAATTTAGACTCTCCTTCCATAGTAATAAATGGCATAAAGCTACTGCTAGAAATTACGCCATTTTCATTTAAAATATTTGCCAAATTAGATACTATACCACCAGCCGAGTTGGTATTAAATACTGCTTTTTGATTTTGCTCTGTACATATGCCGTGTGCTTTGTTCCCCTCTTCTTCTCTTACTTTAGAGTAGCAACATCTATATATTGTCATGTCGCCATTAGATAGCATAGTCTCTAGCTCATCTCCACCTGCTTCTTTCCAAAATCCATTTTGAGTTGGTGTTATATTTCTAAAATAACTATAATAATCACTATAAGAGTGTTTATTAATCTCTTTAATATTTGTAATATTGCCTGCTAATTGGCTTGCCCCACCATACATATATATAATAATTGTCTGCGCACTATAAGAGGGCCTAGAGAAATTAATTTTACTCAAATCTAACTTTTTTGCATAAGTAAAACTAGGAATTAAAAGCGATAAGCCAGAAACCAATGATACCTTTATAAAATCTCTTCTATTCACTGTTTTACCTCTCTTTGCATATATAGTTCATCTAGTCTAGATATATAATCTAGAACAATAATTGCTATACTTTTTCTTCTCTCTTCTCGCTCTTTATTCTCGTTATTATCTCTTCTTGTTAATATATTAAATTCGCCTTTAAACTTGCCATTACTTAGCATATGCTCTTTAAAAAGTTTTAGCTCGCTTGCAGTTGCCTCTCTTTGAATAGTTGCCATAAATAGGTAGTTTATGTAGCTAGTTAACACTTGTTCATTAGTGCCTTCAAGACTAAAATTAGACGCATCTATAAACTCTAAACTCCAGCCATCGTATCTCCAACTATCTCTATTTGTTTCGCCATTAATAGCAATATTTAACATAAATTCCTCTCTAATTAGCTTATGATAATTAGCAAATGATAGCGAATCTAAAGGTACTCTTTCTAGCTTTCCAAGCTTATACTTCATAGATGCTTGGTTCATTCTTGTTAGACTATTTTTAAAGCTATGAAAGGTATTTCTTTTTGCTTTAAATTTCATCTTCTTTGCTAAAGAGTAAAATCTCTCTTCTGCGCTAAGTGCTCTTTGGTTATTTAACAAATACTCTTTAGAGAAGATAATCTGCAAAAGTATATCTTGCCACTTTTGCGGATTACTTGATACTATGCTTTTAGTAATTTCATCTCTTTTACTTTCGCTCTTTTTAGGAAAGAAAAAATCTACCAATCTCTTTGTAACGCCATACTTAAAAGATTTAGATTTTACTAACTCTCTATAAAAGTCTTCTCCTGTAAAAAGCGTTGTATTAAATAGCTTTATTGGGCTATGGTTTTTATTTAACCCCACCTCTAAGGTGTCGCTATCGGTATTTAACCTCCAGTTTTGCAAAGCTTTTGCAGCAAGTGGAACATCTGAATCTCTAGCATTTAGAGTGTATATCTCTAGCATCTCTCTACCATTGTCTTCTGGGCTTCTAAAGCGCCTCCAATTCTCTTCGCTCATCATATGAACATATGTTATGTATCTCATTCCACTATCGATACTTAGCATATTTACAATTCTATTATAGACATTTGCAATATTGGGGGCGTGCGTAGAGCCTAACTCATACGCAGGAGAGAACATAATAGTTTGTGTTAAAATATACGAAATCCAATTTTGTAAATAGTACTTATCTAACTTATCCATTTCGTAAAATCTAGTTAAAATAGTAAGTACTTGCGGCTGCGCCCAACTTTTATCTCTATATTGAACATACTTAGAGTTATCTAGTATTGCACTCTCTAACTCTTGTGTATCTATATTCTCTTCGCTAAGTGCATTAAATACATTACTTAAAAAGCTTTGACTATCTATTTTCTCTTTTAAGTTGCTATGTGGATATCCAAAAAATAGTGACTCTAGTAGTTTATTAGCAACTTTTAATTTTGCATTGCTGCTTAATGCATTAAATTCGTCATCACTTAATTGCTCTAGTTTATATTGGCTTTTAGGCAAATTTTCATAGTAAAACTGCAGCCCTCTATAAGATGCAACAGCAGAGTTGTTACAATCACTACTACTATCAGTATTACCATTTGGTTTAATGCCACTTAAACCACTAGAGTTATTTGTATTTTCATCTACTATACCAGAATTTAAGCCATTTATCGCTTTAGAATCCGAACCACAGCCACTAAAAAGTGCAATTACTACTAAAAGCAAAAATATTTTATTTAGTCGATAATGCATTAAAATACCCTCTTTTTAATGCATTATAACAAATAGTAACTTGATTATACGGTATTATTTAAAGTATTGTAGAATCTCTCTAAAACTACTACACACTACTGTTGGCTCTAGCTCTTTTAGGTTAATGCCCTGATTGTAGCCGTATGTTAATGCAATAGAGTCTATATTTGCTCTTTTTGCAGCTAGTATATCGCTACTAGAGTCGCCTACCATTAATGCATCTTGAGGTTTTATATTTAACTCTTTGCATATAGTTTGTAAAATTTGTGGGTGAGGCTTTTTATGTTTAGTTGAGCCACTACCTAGAGCTATTTTAAAAAAGTTATCTATATTAAAATGCTCTAGCATATTAGGTACAAACTCAATAGGTTTATTTGTTGCAAGCGCTAAGGTGTAATTGCTGTTTTTAAGCACCTCTAGCGTATATGTAACATTTGGGTAGAGTGTAGTTTTTGCATTTAAATTTTTGCCATAAAAGTCTAAAAATATACCTTTTGCCTCATTAAAATAGCTTTGTTGTAGTTCGCTCTCTTGATACTCTTTTTTAGCAAGTAGTGCGCGCTTAATTAAAACATCTGCACCATTGCCAACAAAATCTCTAACTATATGCTCTGGCAATGTATCTTTACCGACAGCTTTTAGCATATAATTAATTGCGTAACTTAATGACGGCACACTATCTATTAGCGTGCCATCCATATCAAAAATAATTAGTTTTTTCTCTTTAAACATAGCAGCTTATAATTAGTTAACAACCTTTACTGTTGTTCCTGCTCTAAGTTTTCTAAATAGCGTACTTGCAACTTTTGGCTGCAGCCTAATACAACCGTTTGAGCCAGCAAATCTTTTAACATGATCACTAGCATGAAGCCCAATACCACTACTTGTTAAGCGCATCCAATTTCTAAGAGGTGCACCTACAAACTTAACGCCACTCCAACTGCCTCTATACTTTCTTCTATCTCCATGGTATACTAACTTGCCATTTCTATATATATTTCCAAAAATAGTAGAGCGCTTAGTTGCAATTTTTTCTATAACTCTAAAAGTGCCAAGAGGTGTTCTTTTGTCTCTATAAGTTCTAGAGTTTGGCTCAAATTTATGTTTAGCTCCTGTTGTACAAGGTGCATCTAGTGCAACTTTACCATTAACTACCAACTTAACTCTTTGCTCACTAACATCCACTTTTAGTAAAGTATTTCTACCACCAGCTCTTTTTAGTAATTTAGAGTCTTGATATATAGCGTAACTCTTAACATTTACACTCTTTTTAAACTCTTTGTAACTTCTAAATTTACCACCCTTAGTAGCTAACTTTTTTTTGCTAATTTTTGCAATAAGTTTTTTATTTTTAACTTTTAAAGCAACTTTTTTTCTTATTAATTTTTTCTTATTTTTTACTTTCTTTACTTTTGCTTTTGCAATCTTTGGTTCAATTTTTAACTTTTTAAGACTCTTTTTTGCCAATTTATTTAGCTTTTTAGCTTTTATACCTTTTTTAGCAATAACCTTTTTTACACTTTTTTTACTCTTAAGTAAACTCTTATTGTTACTACTATTTATAGCTAATTTAATCTCTTTTTTAGCTGGTAGTGTAGTATCGTGTAATCTTTTACCATAAAGTAGTTTATTTAGTGCATCTTTTGTATTTTTACCAATATAGCCACTAGCAGGAATGTGCTCTTTTAACTGCAAAGCAACTATAGCCTCTTTTGTAAGGGTATCTAGCTTTCCTGTAATTTTTACATCACTATTTAGTCGCTTTTTTAATATATACTGTACTGCCTTTATCTCTAAAGGGTTATTTTTACAACTTACAGATGATGTTTTTATGCAAATATCATCAAATTTTACAAAATCTATCTTTGCAAAAAGAGTTGAAATAGTTAGACTAGATAGTATTAAAACTTTAAATATATCCATTTTTTCTCCACTTTTATTTATTTTCAAAGTTTAGCAGATTTTGGTTAACAGAAAGTAACAAAGATGTTTATAAATTTAGTATATAATTATAAATCACTAAAAAAGGGCACTCATGAAAGAAGAAAATATATTAGAATTTTTAAACTATAGACACGCATGCAAAGTTTTTGATCCAGAAAAAAAGGTAAAACAAGAGCATTTTAACCTAATTTTAGAAGCAGCAAGGCTTAGCCCAAGCTCTTTTGGCTTTGAGCCATGGAATTTTGTTGTTATTCAAGATAAAAAAATAAGAGAAAAAATGCTACCTATTGTTTGGGGTGCACAAAATACACTAAAAACTGCTACCTATTTTGTAGCTATTTTAGCACGCAAAAGAGTTAGCTTACTATATAATAGCAAATATATAGATAAAATGCTTTATAATGTTCATAAAATCCCAAAAGAGCAAGCAGAAGCTAGAAGAGAAAAGTATAAAAAATTTCAAGAAGAAGATTTTAATCTACTACAAAGTGATAGAGCAATAAACGATTGGGCATCTAAGCAGACATACATAGCACTAGCGAATATGATGAGCGTAGCAGCAATGCTAAAAGTTGACTCTTGCGCAATAGAAGGGTACGATTTTGAAAAAACAAACAACCTTCTAAGCAAAGAGCTAGGCTATAGTAAAGATGAGTTTGCTCTATCTGTTATGGTTGCATTTGGGCACAGAGCAAGCGAGCCAAAAGCCAAAACTCGCCAAAGCTTAGAAGATATAGTTAAATATATATGAAAAAACTACTAACCCTTAGCTTTTTACTTATTGCAATTGTTATTTTTTATAACTACTTAATATCTAGCGTTACATACAACTACAACAAGCCAGATATTAAGCAACTAGTACTAGCTAAAACTAAAAACAACTATCTAGATAAAGAGATACAACAATCTTTAAAAGCAAAAAACTTTAGCGATGCAGAGGTTTATATAAACTTAGCAAAAGAGTTTAACATTACGCTACTACCAAGCACAAAAGAGCTTATTAACAAAGAGAACACTACCGTAAAAAAACTATCAAGAGGTGCAAAAGATTTTTTTAGTGGCTTTATAAGTGGCAAAGCAAAAAGTGGCACACAAATGGCTGGGGCCATAACATCTGACTTTACAATATATGGTGACTTAAGAGATGTTACAATAGAGGGTAAAAAGTATATAAAAGATGAACCTTACGATAAATTTATTCTAGCACTCTCTATGGCTGGTTTAGCTCTTAGTGCTACAACAATTGCAACCTTTGGCTCTAGCTCTTCACTTAAAGCTGGTGTATCTACTCTAAAAGTAGCTAAAAGAGAAAAATTTCTAACAAAAGGCTTTAGCAAAAATATAAACGAAATTATAGACAAGTCTGTAGATTTAAAGGCACTAAAGAGCGTTAAGCTAGGCTCTATAAAGGAGCTTAAAGCAAGCTCTAAAGTTATAAAAAATAGCGTTAATCTATCGCACTTAAAGCCAGTTCTTAAAGATTTAAAAACACTAGAGAACTCTACATCTTTAGCAGATAGCGTACATCTATTAAAATATGCCAATAGCTCAAAAGATTTAACAAAAATAGCTAAAGTAGCTAAAAAATATAAAAAAGCAACTAGAGGTATTTTTAAACTATTTGGCAAAAATATATTTAGAGTAGTTAAAGCTGGAATTAAGTGGACAACCCCTTTGCTTATAAGCATAGCAGGCCTACTGCTAGCTATATTTGCATTTATATCTACCCTATTTTCTAGAGCCAAAAAGAGATATTACTAAAATCTTTGAATTAGCTAAGGCCAGTCCTACAGATTTTTTTATCAACATCTCACCACTTTTGACTCTCTTAAAAATTAAGATTATTCGTTGGGGGAGTAATAATACACTTTAATTATCTAAAAGCATACTAAGATTTTTTAAACTTAGCAATCTTACACTGCTGCTTTTTTTAGCCTTTAGCTCCGAGCTAAAGCCTCTTTTAGAGAAGACTATATACTCATTTGCATCAATACCAAGCTCTCTAGTTGTATCTATTAGTGCATTTAAATCACTTGATTTTGCTTTTTTATCTCTGTAAATTACACTACCTACAACAATTTTACCATCTTTTGTTTTTGCTATTAACTTAAGTATATCTTCGCTATTATCCCAGTATCTACCTATTGTCTCTATACCGCTATCTTTATAGATTACTCTTACTAACTCATGGCAAAGTTGCTCGAATGTAAAGGCAAAAAGTTCGCTTTTTCGGTTGTTAAATCTCTCTAGCGACTCTTTATAGTCGCCATCTCTAACACCTTTAAATATTGGCGAGACACAAGCAAACCAGTAGTGTAAAAATGGTGCTGTAAATATAAGCTTCTCAGAAATATCTAAATTAACCTTTTGGTTAGCTAACTTAAATTTACTCTTATGCAGTTTTAGCACCCCATTATCGCATTGCTGGTCTACTATATCTATGCCATCATCAAAGTTTATATTGCATCTTTTAAATGCACTATTTGTTCTTCTATCACCAAGTGCAAGTGCTGCTAGTACCTTATGAGCCTCTTGATCACCTTTTGTAAGGTTTGCAACATCGTCTCTTAAATATCTGTATCTTCTTAAAATATGCTCTTTAATTTGCTCTTTTAAATCTAATGTTGTATCAACTTGCCTATTTAAGCCACCAAAAATTGCAAAAAACTCTACAGCACTCTCTAAATTTTTAATACTATTACTTTTGCAAAATATTCTAAATTGCTCTAAGATAGTCCTACTATTATATATATACTCTTTAGCCATTCTTAGCCAATATATGAGCAGCAGTAATCTACAACACTTTTAACATCAACTTTAAACTTGCTATTAGCAGGCACATCAAAGCTCTCGCCACCTTTTACATCTATCCAGCTAGTTGCATTTGGTAAAAGTACTCTTAAATTACCAGATGTAATATCCATAACTTCGCTCTTATTTGTTGCAAACTCATACTCTCCAGGTAGCATAAAACCTAATGTCTTTTTACTACCATCACTAAAGATAACTGTTCTACTAGTTACTGCACCTTCAAAATAGCTATTTCCCTCTAGTAATATAGCTACATTTTCAAATTGTTTCATTTTAATCCTTTTATTAATTTATCTCGAAGCTACTGTTAAATTTGTAGCTACTTTTTGGTTTTAACTTTATTGTATAAACTCTCACAAATGCAGATTCATCTTTTTTACTGCACTCACCCTTACAATTACTGCTAAACTTAATATTATCGCCATATCTTGGCACCTGCTCTCTTATTTTAATAGTTGCACTCTCTTTACCTCTATTTCTTAGCTCATATTTTGTCTGAACACTTCTGTAGTAATCTTTTACAACATATTTAGTTATACTCTTAGTTCCTACAACATCAAACATCTGCCCTATTGCTATATCTACCTTCTCTTTGTTTGGAGTATTACTTATACTATTTTCACCTAGATAGTTAGTATCTTTATATACCCTAATAATTCCCTTAGGCATAGCAATTCCTAGGGCATTATCTTTTTTATTAACAAACTCTATATGCTTATTAAAATGCAATTTTTGCTTACCATAGTTTCTAAAGTTATTGCTACTAGCAAGTGCATAGGTGTTATATTTAATATTTTTAGCATCTATTATGTTAATCTGCTTACTTGCACCATCTAGCAAGGTTACACTAAAAGGAATATCGTATTTATAGTAGTTAGATATACTCTTAGCCTCTATGCTCTCTAGCATTACAGGTGCATCTTCGCTATAGCTAACTGCTTTTAGAACTCTTTTTTTAACACTTTTAACTCTATTTATTCTATTTTCTCTAATTGGTGCATTAACTTTGCCAGCAAATAGAGTTATATTTGCATCTTTAAAATCTTTTCCACTACCATTTGTTATAGTGGCAAAAGCTTTAAGATTAAGACTTTTATCGTTTAGTGTTAGCACATAGTTTGTACTCCAGTTATAGCCTTTTGCTAAGTAGTTTAGCTCCAATGTCTCTTTTTGGCTACTTTTTGCATTTAACTTCCACTCTATTGCTGTTTTACTAAAATTTTTAGGATAGTTTTTATATATAATATCCTCTGCGTCCTCTAAAATATAGTAGCCATCATCACACATAATTGTAATTGGATCTATATTTATAAGTTTACCACTTTTTAATTTCTCTCTACTTTTATCTGCAAAAAACTTAATATCGCTATTTAAATTTAAATTTAGTAGATTTAGCATATCGGTTCTATTAGATACAAAATTTTGCTCTAGTAATCTAATATTATCACTAAAATTTGCAACAATAGAGTCTGTAATTATAGTATCTGGAAAATTTGGAAACTCTAACTGATTAATGCCATCAGTTACATTAAACTCTTTAATGCTATTAATATTGGCAAAGTTACTGTTATAAATTGTTAAATTATCGCTAAATAAAAGATTAGATAGCACTATAAGAAGTATCGATTTTTTCATAAAGATCCTTTTTTATTATCTACATTATATACAAAAAAGGATAATAGTTAATAAATAGACAGTACCAAAAGAGGGTTACTCCTCTTCTTGGCTTATATCGTTTAATTTAATATCGTTAGGGTCTATCATACCAGTACCAACTGGAACTAAACGACCAATAACAACATTCTCTTTTAAATCTTCTAATCTATCAACTGCACCAGCAATAGAAGCAGAAGTAAGAACCTTAGTAGTATCTTGGAACGACGCTGCAGAGATAATACTATCTGCACCAACTGCCGCTCTTGTAATACCAACAAGTATAGGCTCAGCAATTGCTGGACGACCACCTCTTCTTAAGATATTCTCGTTCTCTTCTATAAATCTAACTCTTGATATTAAATCAGCTTCGATAAACTTAGTATCTCCACTATCAACAATCTTAACTTGTCTTAACATCTGAGAAACAACAATCTCAATATGCTTATCGGCAATATTAACCCCTTGACGACGATAAACTTGCTGTACTTCAGAAACAATATGTTCATAAAGTGGCTTCTCACCAAGTGCTTCTAGTAAATCGTGGCTAGATACAATACCATTAGTTAAGTGCTCACCAGTGTGTACATAGTCGCCATCTCTAACTAGTATCTCTTTACCTTTATCTACTATATACTCAACTTCTCTATCACCATTTGTGATATATAGTCTCTCTTTACCACGAATCATCTTACCAAACCTAACTGTACCATCTATCTTAGCAATAAGTGCAATATCTTTTGGGCGTCTAGCTTCGAATAGTTCACTAACTCTAGGAAGACCACCAGTAATATCGCTAGACTTAATAGCTGCTTTTGCTTTCTTAGCTAAAATGTCTGCTTCATGTACCTCTGTTCCCTCTTGTACAAATACAGAAGTCTTTGGCTCTAGTGGGTATCTAATAACCTCTCCATCGGCAGTTGCAAGAACAATTGTAGGCTTAAAGCTTGCTGCAATATACTCATTAAGTGTTAATCTAGTCTCTCCAGTTACTTCATCATACTGCTCAGACGCTGTTACACCTGGAATAATATCTTCAAACTTAACAACACCACTAGTTGCTGCAATAATTGGGTCAGAGTATGGATCCCACTCTGCAATTACAACTTTAGACTTCTCTTTAGGGTTACATATAATATCACCCTTCTCTACATTAGTTCCAGCACCTGACTCTACAATAGAGCCTCTTGCAATATAGTGTCTTGAAGCCTCACGATTGTCTTTATCTACAATTACCGCAAATAGACCTTTTTGTGTAACCTCTTCGCCAGCTTTAATATCTACTTTAGACTCTAAGTAATCACCCTCTAGTAAGAAGTAGTGTAGTGTTCCTCTCGCTTCTGCTTTAATAGTTTGCGTTACTGGTCTTCCATCTTCAACCTTAAGTTCTGCTGCGTATGGAATGTGCAATGGTATAGACCAAATCTCTTTAATAACATCTGCAATAGAGTCATCTTTCTTAAGCTTTTGGCCATCTTTTTTAGAGATAAATAACTTACCTTCAATATTACCAGAAACACCAGCAAGCTCCATCTCTTTAGATACATCAGACTTTCTTAACTTATACTCTTTTTCATCATTTTTACCCTTAAGAGTTAAAATAACTTCATCATGTGTATTTCTAATTGTTAATACACCATCAAATAGAGCTTTAATTTTTGGCTCAACTAAAAGTACACCAGCATTTCTACGGTTAGCAACAATTAGTGTTCCATCTTGTCTATTGTATGTATTTAAGTTATAGTATCTAATGAATCCCTCTTTAGATGCTATAATTTGGCTCTCCTCTTTACCAGCTGTTGCCGCACCACCTGTGTGGAATGTTCTTAGTGTAAGCTGAGTTCCTGGCTCACCAATAGATTGTGCCGCAACAACACCAACAGCTTCACCTGGCTTAACAAGGCGGTTTTCTGCCATGTTTAGTCCGTAACACTTAGCACAAATACCTTTAGTAACTTTACAAGTAGCAGCACTTCTAATAGTAACTGACTGTATCATCGCCTCTTGTATAATTTTAGACTCTTCTTCGCCAATTAGTGTACCAGCTGGCAGTAAAATCTCGTTATTAACCGGATCGATTACATCTTTAATTAAAACTCTACCATATGCTCTATCGCCAATAGACTCAATTAGCTCGTTACCAACTAAAATATCTGTAACTTCAATACCTTCATGAGTACCACAATCTTCTGTTACAACTTTAATATTTTGTGCAACATCAATTAACTTTCTTGTTAGGTAACCCGCATTTGCTGTTTTAAGAGCTGTATCGGCAAGACCTTTTCTAGCACCGTGTGTAGAAATAAAAAACTCAAGAACATTTAGCCCCTCGCGGAAGTTAGATGTAATTGGTGTCTCAATAATATCACCACTAGATTTTGCCATTAGACCCCTCATACCAGAAAGCTGTCTAATTTGCGATGCAGAACCCCTTGCACCAGAATCCGCCATCATATAAACCGAGTTAAATCCGTTTTTATCTATCTTAATTAGCTTCATAAGTGCATCTGCAATTTTATTGTTTGCATCTGTCCAGATACCAACAATTTTGTTGTATCTCTCTTGATCGGTTAATAAACCGCCACTATATTGTTTTTGAACCTCAATTACTTCTTCTTTAGCAGCTTTAACGATTTTCTCTTTTTCATCTGGAACTTTAATATCATCAATAGAGATAGAAACACCAGTTTTAGTTGCATACTCAAAACCTAAATTTTTAAGCTCATCTAAAAACTCAGCAGTTTGGCTAACACCAGTAATTTTGTAAACATAGTCAACTAAATCTGCAATATCTCTCTTTTTCATAACTTTATTCCAGTAGCTCTCTGGAACAAAATCAGGAATAATAGATTTTAAAATCATTCTACCAGCAGTTGTTGTAATAATTTGCCCATTTACTAGAGTTCTTACTCTTGCATTAATATCCAGAGTCTGCTGCTCCATTGCAATAAGAATCTCATCTACATTTGTAAATAATTTATGCTCACCAATTACATCTGTCTTCTCTAAAGATAGGTAATATAGACCTAAAATCATATCTTGTGATGGTACAGCAATTGCTCTACCTGAAGCTGGTAATAGAATGTTCATAGAACTTAACATTAATACTTTAGCTTCTGCAATAGCCTCGTCAGATAAAGGCACATGTACTGCCATTTGGTCACCATCGAAGTCGGCGTTAAACGCAGCACAAACTAATGGGTGCAACTGAATAGCTTTACCATCTATTAGTTTTGGGTGAAACGCCTGAATAGAAAGCTTATGCAGTGTTGGTGCACGGTTTAGCATTACAGGGTAGCTATCAACAACCTCTTCTAAACATTCCCAAACTTCGTTTGTTTGTTGCTCAATTAACTTTTTAGCAGCTTTTAGAGTCGAAGCGTAACCTTTATTCTCTAACTTTGCCATTAAGTGTGGCTTAAATAGCTCTAGTGCCATCTTCTTAGGTAATCCACACTGATCCATCTTTAAGTCTGGCCCAACAACAATTACAGAACGACCACTAAAGTCAACCCTTTTACCAAGTAAGTTCTGACGGAAACGCCCTTGCTTACCTTTAATAATTTCGCTTAAACTCTTAAGTGGTCTCTTGTTAGCACCCTTTACAGAGTTGCCACGACGCCCGTTATCAAATAGCGCATCAACAGACTCTTGTAACATTCTTTTTTCGTTTCTTACAATAATCTCTGGCGCACTAAGTTCAACAAGTCTTTTTAATCTTTGGTTTCTGTTAATTACCCTTCTATAAAGGTCGTTAACATCAGAAACAGCAAATTTACCACCATCTAAACTTACAAGTGGTCTAAGATCTGGCGGAAGTACTGGTAAATGAGTTAGCATCATCCACGCTGGATCATTACCAGAATCTAAGAAAGACTCAATAACTTTTAATCTCTTAATAATTGTCTTCTTTTTTGCAACCGCTCTAGTGTTTTTAATATCCTCTTTAAGCTGAAGCATAATATCAACTAAATCAAGCTCACCTAAAAGCTCTTGAATTACCTCTCCACCCATTCTAGCATCAAAACCAGTATGTGCAAAGTAAGTATTTAAGTGTTGATACTGCTCTTCGTTAAGTACATCATATTTCTGTACAGCATTTTCACCATTACTATCGTAACTAGCCTCTCCAGGGTTTTTAACAATATACGCTTCGTAGTAAAGTACACGCTCAAGGTCTTTCATTTTAACATTAAGTAAAGTACCAATACGGCTTGGTAGTGAGCTTACATACCAAATATGTGCAACTGGAGCAACAAGCTCAATGTGTCCCATTCTATTTCTTCTAACTTTAGAAGATGTAACTTCAACACCACACTTCTCGCACACTACACCCTTATAGCGCATCTTCTTATATTTACCACAGATACACTCATAATCTCTAATTGGTCCAAAGATTTTTGCACAAAATAGTCCATCTCTCTCTGGCTTTAGTGTTCTATAGTTAATAGTCTCTGGCTTCTTAACCTCTCCGTAACTCCACGAAAGTATTCTCTCAGGAGATGCAACACGAAGTTGCAGTGCCTCAATATCTTTTGGGCGCTCTTGGTTGTTTGAATCTATCGGAACTAAATTCTCTAAATAACTATTGCTCATCTTCACCCTCTTCTTTCTTTGTATAAAGCTCAACATCAAGCCCTAGTGCTTGTAACTCTTTTGTTAATACGAACATTGTCTCAGGAATTCCAGATGCTGGTACTGGCTCACCTCTTGTAATTGCTCTGTATGTTCTTGCACGACCTTCAACATCGTCCGACTTAATAGTAAGCATCTCTTTAAGTACATGCGATGCACCATAAGCCTCTAGTGCCCAAACTTCCATCTCTCCAAATCTCTGACCACCAAATAGTGCCTTACCACCAACTGGTTGCTGAGTAACTAAAGAGTATGGTCCAGTACTTCTTGCATGTACTTTTTCGTCAACTAAGTGGTGTAGTTTTAAGATATACATATATCCAACATTTACACGCTCTTTAATCTTTTCACCTGTTTTACCATCAAATAGCGTAGTCTTACCATCACTATCCATCTTAGCAAGCTCAAATAGCTTAGCAAACTCCTCTTCATTTACAGACTCAAATGGAGTAACTGCAAACTTAACACCTTTGCTCCAATCTCTAGCATAGTCTAAAAGCTCATCATCACTCATCTTCTCAAGCTCTGCTTGCGCTTTCATAAGCTTAGCTGTATGTGCAATTTCTTGCATTTTAGCTCTTAACTTCTGTACAAAATCTTTTTGTCCAGATGTAAATATATCTTCTATCTGCTTACCTAGTTTTTTACCAATTAAGCCTAAGTGTACCTCAAGAATCTGCCCAATATTCATACGAGATGGAACCCCTAGTGGGTTTAGAATTAAATCTACTGGTGTACCATCTTCCATATATGGCATATCGATCTCTGGAACAATATTAGATACAATACCTTTGTTTCCGTGACGACCCGCCATTTTATCACCAACTTTTATCTTACGCTTAGTTGCAACATAAACCTTAACAACTTTTGTTACACCATTTGGTAAGATGTCGTCTTTATCTAAAATTGCAAGCTTCTCTTCGTGCTCATCTTTTAGCTTTTTCTTTTGGCTTAAGAAGCTATTTTTTAGTTTATCGTACGCTTTTTGTACATCAGCAGAGTAAGACTTAACTAAACTTCTTAGCGCAAAACGGTTAACTTGCTCGATTACATCTTTTGGAACTTTACTTCCAGCTTTATACTCTTGCTCATTTACAACTGCGTCTTCTACTAACTCTTGCTTAGAAAGATAAGAGATAATTTGTAAAACTTCCTCTTGGTCAATCATTAATAGGCTATCGTGGTGTGCCTTCTCAACTCTTGATTTCTCCTCTTCATAAGCTCTAGTTGCTCTTGCATCTCTAGTGTAGCCTTTTTTAGTAAATATCTTAACATCTACAACTACACCTTCCATAGAAGCTGGTGCATATAGAGATTTATTAACAACATGTCCTGCTTTATCACCAAAGATAGCACGAAGTAGTCTCTCTTCTGGAGTTGGTTTAATTTCGCCTTTAGGGCTAACTTTACCAACAAGTATCATGCCTGGTTTAACATATGTACCAATCTTAACAATACCGCTCTCATCAAGATGCGTTAATTCGTTTTCACGAACATTTGGAATAGCTCTTGTAATCTCTTCTGTACCGTGCTTAATCTCTCTAGCTTCTACCTCTTTCTCATAAATATGTAAAGATGTAAATGTATCTTCTTTAATTAACTTCTTAGAAAGAATAATAGCATCCTCGTAGTTATAACCATTCCAAGGCATAAATGCAACAAGAATGTTTTTACCTAAAGATAGCTCACCTTTATCTAAACTTGGTCCATCGGCAATTACATCACCACTCTTAACTACATCTCCCTCTGATACAATTGGCACTTGGTGGAAAGCTGTATTTTGGTTTGTTCTAATGTTCTTCTCTAATCTATAGTGATCTATAAATACACCATTATCATCTTCACCAATTATATAAATGTTATTTGCATCTACTTTTTCTACTCTTCCACCTCTTTTTGCTTTAATTGCTTCCCAAGCATCACGCCCAGCAATAGCTTCCATACCTGTTCCAACCATTGGCGCTTCTGTCCAAATTAATGGAACTGCCTGACGCTGCATGTTTGAACCCATTAGTGCACGGTTTGCATCATCGTGCTCTAAGAAAGGAATTAAAGATGCTGCTGCACCACTTACCATTGTTGGTGCTAAGTCAATTAAATCAACTTTGCTAGAGTCCTGAAGACCAATATTACCGTTAAATCTAGCTTCTATAAGATCCTCTACAATATTACCATTTTCATCAACTTTAGTAGAAGCAGGTGCAATTACCTTGTCCTCTTCTTGAGTTGCTGTAATATACACAATCTCATCTGTTACTTTTCTATCTTTAACTATTTTATATGGCGCTTCAATAAATCCATGTTCATTAACCTTAGCATATGATGCCATAGTGTTAATAAGACCAATGTTTTGCCCTTCTGGTGTCTCAATTGGACAGATTCTTCCGTAGTGAGTTGGGTGAACATCACGAACTTCAAAACCAGCTCTCTCTTTTACTAAGCCACCCTCACCTAATGCTGATAGTCTTCTTTTGTGCGTAATCTCAGATAGTGGATTTGTTTGATCCATAAATTGAGACAGCTGCCCAGACGAGAAGAACTCTAAAACAGTATTTGTAATCATTTTAGAGTTAATTAAATCGTGTGGCATTAACTCATCAATAGCACCACTTAGAGTTGTCATCTTATCTTTTATAGCTTTTTGCATCTTTAAAAGACCATTGTGTAACTCATTTCCTAAAAGCTCACCAATTGCTCTAATTCTTCTGTTACCAAGATGGTCTCTATCATCAATATGTCCAATACCTTTTTTAACTTTAATTAGATACTTCAACGTACTAATAATATCTTGGTTTGTTAAAACTGTTAAATACTCAGGAATATTAAGATCCAACTTATGATTCATCTTCATACGACCAACTTCTGTTAAGTCGTATCTCTCTGGATCAAAGAATAGCTGTCTTAAAAACTCTTTAGCAGCTTCTGGAGTTACTGGCTCACCTGGTCTCATAACTTTATGTACACGAATTGTAGCTAGTACATTTTCGTCATCAATCTCTTCGCTCTGGCGAAGTAATCTTAGGCTCTCTTGTTCAGCTGCAAATGCTTTAATAATAGATGCATCACTTTGTGGTGCTAAATCGTCTGCAATTTCAAACTTCTCAATTCCTAACTCAATAATGCGCTTTAGTCTATTCTCATCAAGTTGAGATACAGCGTCATAAATAACTTCGCCAGTCTCTTGATCATATATAGCTTTAGATAGATATCTCTCCATTAGAGTCTCAATTGGGTACTCTAATAGCTCTAAACCATCTTCTTGAAGTTGCTCTAGTTTCTTTTTGCTAAGTCTCTTACCAGCTGCAACAATTACATTACCATCTGCATCTTTTACATCATACTCTACTCTATTTTTAAGCATTTGAGGATCAAACTTAACTAAGAATCTATTGTTTTTAACAATAATCTCTTGAGTTGGATAGAATATCTTAATAATATCCTCTTTTGTATAACCAATAGCTCTTAAGAAAATTGTTACAGGTATTTTTCTTCTTTTATTAATTCTAACAAACAGTACATCTTTAGCATCGTACTCAAAGTAGAGCCAACTACCACGGTTAGGTATAATTTGTGCAGAGTAGATCTGCTTACTAACAGTTGTTGTAGAGTCTTCTACTTTAAAAATAATACCAGGGCTTCTATGTAGCTGATTAACAATAACTCTCTCAACACCATTTACAATAAACGATGTTCTATCAGTCATTAAAGGTATATCTCTAACATAGATATTTTGGCTTTTCTCTTCTTTAATATCTAACTTTTCGCCAGTCTTTTCGTCTCTATTCCATATAATTAAACTAATCTTTAACTTTAGAGATACAGAGTATGTAATACCTCTATCCATACACTCTCTAACAGTATATTTAGGTAAAATTACTTCGCTACCTCTATACTCTAAAGTAATACGATTTTGCTGATCATGTACAGGAAACGACGCTTTAAAAGTCTTTTCTATAATACTTTGTGACCTATCTTTTGTATGTGCCATTAAAAATTGGTCATAACTATTTTGTTGTAGTTGTAGGAGATTTGGAATCTCTATCTCTCTTGGTGTTTTCGAATAATCTATTCTAAGTCTTCTTCCAGAATGTAGGGAGTTTAGCATTTTTCAACCTTATATAAGTGTTTGTGCCTAGTTTTGGGAGTATAGTAGCCTCAAAGATGGCTAAAGATAGATAATTAATAGTAAGTTAGGCAAAAGAATTACCCATTTTTAGCCATCTTAAAAGGCAAAATTATATGTAAATATAAAAGCTATACTCCCCAGTACAAAGCTTTATCGCGCTAGTGATACACAAATAAACTATAAAACTTAATAGCTTATTTGTAAATCTACTATAAAAGTTGGTGTGTTGAGCTTATTTAAGCTCAACAGATGCACCAGCCTCTTCAAGTTGCTTTTTAAGCTCTTCAGCTTCTTCTTTTGCAACACCCTCTTTAATAACACTTGGAGTCTCTTCAACTGCAGCTTTAGCCTCTTTAAGACCAAGACCAGTAATTGCACGAACAGCTTTAATTACATTAATCTTCTTAGCACCAGCAGCTGTAAGAACTACATTAAACTCTGTTTGCTCATCAGCAGCAGCACCAGCATCACCAGCACCAGCAGCAGCAACTACAGTTGCTTGAGCAGATACACCAAATTTTTCTTCGAACTCTTTAACAAGCTCAGAAAGCTCTAATACACTTAAACCAGAGATATACTCTAATACATCTTCTTTAGAAATAGCCATTTTCTATCCTTACTATAATATTTATTATTTAAATTTAGGCAAAATATGCCAAACTCTTAACTTACGCCTCTTCTTCTTTTTTCTTAGCTAATGCATCAAGTCCAATTGTGAAGTTTCTAACTGGTGCTTGCCATACATTAAGAAGCATACCAATAAGTTCATCACGACTTGGTAATTTAGCCATAGCCATAACTGTTGCTAAATCAACTGCTGAACCTTCTAGTGCACCAGACTTCATCTCAAAACTCTTAAACTCTGTAGCCGCTTTATCAGCAACTTTACAAGTAGAGATCTGATCTTCGCCCCATACAACTAAGTTAGTATCTTTAAGCTCAAGCCCTTCGATACCAGCATTTTTAAGAGCCAACATTGCAAGTTTGTTTTTTACAACTCTTACATTTGCATCGTTATCTGCTGCCAATTGGCGAACAGATTCAAGCTCATGACAAGTCATACCTTTATAGTCACAAACTACTACTGCATTTGACTCAGAAAAAGCAGTTGTAAGTTCGCTTACTAGTTGTTCTTTTTCTGCTCTAGTCATTCTTTCTCCTTTCAGACCTCTCAAAAAGGGCTCTTGCAAAACAAGAGAGTTAAACTAATTTAAGCCAAATGGCCCCTTTTATCTTCAGCCTAAGATAAATTATTTAATTACTTAACTTCTAATAACTCTTGAGTATCTAAATTAACAGATGGACTCATAGTTAATGATAGTGCACCGTTTTGAATATATCTACCCTTTGCACTAGCTGGCTTTAATCTATTGATTTTTTCAATAAATACTCTTAAATTCTCTTCGATTTGCTTAGTATCAAAGCTAACCTTACCAATACCAGCGTGGATATTACCTTTTTTATCAACTCTAAAGTTAACTTGACCACCCTTAGCGTTCTTAACTGCTTCTGCAACATTTGGAGTAACAGTTCCCACTTTTGGGTTAGGCATTAAACCTTTTGGTCCTAAAACTCTAGCTACACGACCAAGTACACCCATCATATCTGGTGTTGCAATTACAACATCAAAGTTAATGTTACCATCTTGAATCTCTTTTAGTAGATCGTCATCACCAATTAAATCTGCACCAGCTGCTTTAGCTTCGTCTATTTTGTCACCTTTTGCAAAAACTGCTACAGTAACTTTTTTACCAGTACCATGAGGAAGAACAACTGATGATCTAATCATTTGGTCAGCATGTCTTGGATCTACATTTAAGTTAAGTGCAACCTCTACAGTCTCATCAAATTTAGCTGACTTAAGCTCTTTAACAGTCTTAACAGCCTCTTCGATTGAGTAATTCTTCTCTTTGTCTATTTTTTCTAATAGTGCTTGTTTTCTTTTGCTTATTTTTCTTGCCATATTTATCTCCGCTTATATTTGCTCCCACTAAGTTTTATATCTATGTGGTAATTAGATATTAACCTTCAACCTCAATACCCATACTTCTACAGCTACCTTCGATAATCTTAGCAGCTTGCTCTCTGTCGTTAGTATTTAAGTCTTCGATTTTTAAATCAACAATCTTTAAAATTTGCTCTTTAGTTAACTTTGCAACTTTATTAAGTAATGGATTATCACTACCTTTTTTAATACCAGCTTCTTTCATAATTAAGTCTGTTGCTGGTGGTTGCTTAGTAACGAATGTAAAACTTCTATCACTATAAACAGTAATCTCTACAGGTATTTTAAAGCCCATTTTATCTTTTGTTTTTTCATTGAAAGCTTTACAAAACTCCATAATGTTAACACCACGCTGTCCTAGTGCAGGACCTACTGGTGGTGATGGATTTGCTTGACCAGCTGGGATCATTAGCTTAAACTTTTCAGCTACTTTTTTAGCCATTTTAATTCCTTTTTTTAAATTTAAATTATTTTCTCAACTTGTGAGTAAAGTATCTCTACTGGAGTGTTTCTACCAAATATAGATACATTTAACTTTAACTTGCCATGGTCTAAGTCGTACTCTTCTACCATACCTGTAAAGTTTGCGAATGGACCTTCGTTAATACGAACCATTTCACCTTTTTCAAAATCGATTTTTGGTCTTGGAGGTGCTTTGTGTTCCATCTTCTCTAAAATAACTTCGATATCCGATTGATTAAGAGGAGTAGGAGTCTTTTGCTCACCAATAAATCTAGATACTTTTGGTAAAGCTTGAATCTTATGCCAAAGTGCTGTATCTAAATCTATATGAGCAAAAACATAGCCAGAGTATAGTGAACGCTCACTAATTTTCTTTTCGCCATTTTTAACTTCGATTACCTCTTCTGTAGGAACAACAATTTGCTCTATCTTCTCTTCCAAGCCATAATCTATAGCCATCTGTTCAATTGCTCTTTTAACTGCTCTTTCGCTACCTGCATAGGTTTGAATTGCATACCACTGATGTGCCATTAAGTTAACCCTTTAGTGAGCTACTAACAATAGCAGACATTAATAGATCTACAAGTGCTAAATATGCAGCAATAACTGCAACAACAATTACAACAGCAATAAAAGCCTGTTTAACTTGAACTTTAGTTGGAAAAATTACTTTATCTAACTCTGTTCTAGAATTTTTGATAAAATTTATTACTTTACTCATTTTTATCTACCTTTAATGGCAGGCCAAGAGGGACTCGAACCCCCGACACCTGGTTTTGGAGACCAGTGCTCTACCAACTGAGCTATTGGCCTAAATTTAATAATAAAAAGATGAGCTTATTAAAGCTTCATCTCTTTATGTGTTGTATGTTTTTTACACCACTTGCAATATTTTTTTAATGCAAGTTTTTCTTTTGTGTTTCTTTTATTCTTAGTTGTGTGATAGTTTCTTCTTGTACACTCTTCACAACCTAGATGAACTGTTTCTCTCATCTTATCTCCAATTTATTATTTAGCAGCTAATGCTGCTAAGATTACTCAATAATGCTAGTTACAACACCTGCACCAACTGTTCTACCACCCTCACGGATAGCGAATCTTGTACCCTCTTCAAGAGCTACTGGTGCAATTAATTCTACATTAATTTTTACGTTGTCACCTGGCATAACCATCTCTGTACCCTCTGGAAGTGTAACAGAACCAGTAACGTCAGTTGTTCTTACATAGAACTGTGGTCTATAGTTGTTAAAGAATGGAGTGTGTCTACCACCTTCCTCTTTAGTAAGTACATATACTTCTGCTTCGAACTTAGTATGAGGAGTAATTGAACCTGGCTTACAAAGTACCATACCTCTTTGTACATCCTCTTTACCAATACCACGGATAAGGATACCAGCGTTATCACCAGCTTCACCACAATCCATCTCTTTTCTAAACATTTCAACACCAGTTACAGTAGTTTTTTGAGTATCTTTAATACCTACAATCTCTACTTCTTCACCGATACATACTCTACCTCTATCGATTTTACCAGTTACAACTGTACCTCTACCTTGAATTGAGAAGATATCTTCAATTGGCATTAGGAAATCTTTTTCAGTATCTCTCTCTGGAGTTGGAATATACTCGTCAACTTGAGCCATTAGTTCAAGAATCTTTTCACTCCACTCACCAATTTGACCTTTTTTAGCCTCTTCTAGTGCTTGGAAAGCTGAACCAGCTACAATTGGAGTATCATCACCTGGGAATTCATACTCTGAAAGAAGTTCTCTAACTTCCATCTCTACAAGCTCTAACATCTCTTCTTTATCTTCGTCATCTAATTGATCTTCTTTGTTTAAGAATACAACGATGTATGGTACACCAACTTGGCGAGATAGTAGAATGTGCTCTCTAGTTTGTGCCATTGGACCATCAGTCGCAGCAATAACAAGAATAGCACCGTCCATTTGTGCAGCACCTGTAATCATGTTTTTAACATAATCGGCGTGACCTGGACAGTCAACGTGAGCATAGTGCTTAGTTTCTGTTTCGTACTCTACGTGAGAAGTAGCAATTGTAATTCCTCTTTCTCTCTCTTCTGGAGCATTATC
>CAZFCZ010000013.1:0-11608 GCA_964517485.1 uncultured Nitratifractor sp.
GCCTACCTCTTCGTCGTTTGTAAATAGAAACTCGGCTTCTATGCCCTCTTTAATTAGCTCTTGCATCATCGCAATTGCCATACCATTATCTGCACCAAGGCTAGAGTTTTTTGCTTTTATAATGCCATCTTTTATCTCTACTTCTATATTTGGTGCAGTGCCAACGCAGACCATATCGTAATGCGCTTGTAAGCAAATTTTGGGGTTACCTTTGTAGATTAAAATATTTTTTGCGTTATCTACTTTTGTTGTGTAATTGTACTCTTTGGCATAATTTGTTAAATACTCTTCCATTTTTTGGGTTTGGAAGCTACATCTACTAATTTTTGTTAATTTTAAGAAATTTTTTATAATATTGTGCATATTTTCTCCATATTTTTAAATTTTATACTATAATAACAAAAAAGGGATTAAAATGAATTATTATAAACTATTTGGAATGATTTTTTTAATTTATGCACTATCTATTACAGTTGGCGGGAGTTTTAACTAATGGCAAAAGCAAAAAAAATGAGTATAAAAAAGGTTAAAAAGGCACCTAAAGCCACACTTATATATATCTTTTTAATACCAATGTTTGTATCTACTGCGCTATCGTTGTTTAATGCAGATTATGCTAATTTTACGGCTAAGTTAGTTGGCTTTTTACTTCTAATTGGCTCTAGTAAATCTATAGATGCAGGCCTAAAGCAAGAGCAAGAGTACAATAGCTCTACATTTGCGCAAGCTCCTAGAAGAAAATATAAATTTTTAGGCTCTATTGGGGTTGGTGTTGCTATTGCATTTATCGGCTTTATGGTTACGCACTTAGCACCTATTAATATTGTATTTTCTGCTGTTATTGGTGGGCTTGGTGCTTACCTTTACTATGGCAAAGACCCAAGTGTAGATAAGATACCAAAAGATAGTGGGGTAAACTACCATAAGTTAATAAAAGACTTAAACGAAGCCGAAGATAAACTAGATTTAATAAAGAAAGATAAAGAGTCTATATCGGATGTTGAGCTTAAAGTTGCAATAGGTAATACGCTATCTAAAGCGCACGATATTTTAGAGAATATTAAAGAAGATCCTAAAGATATACATATAGTTAGAAAGTTTATGGTTGTCTATTTAGATGGCATAAAAGATGTGGTATCGCAATATAACTCTATAGATAAGGAGGTTCTAGATAGTAGCTTTAGAGATAGGCTAATAGAGCTTTTAATAGATGCTTCAGCAAGGTTTGAAGAGGAGTTAGTAAGATTAAAATCTAACGAGGTATTCGATTTAGATGTGCAAATAGATGCACTTAAAGAACAATTAAAACACTAGAAAGGAAAATAATGCAAACAGAAGTAAAAGAGTTAATAGAGGCAACAGTAGTAGAGCAAAAAGCAGAGGTTCCTGCTCCAATAGCACAAGAGGAGTCAAGACTGCAAGAGGCACTTAAAGAGATAGATATAAACGATAGAAATTCTGCAATATATTTTGGTTCTCGTGCTCAAGAGAAGTTAGACGATATCTCTAATAGAATGCTAGATGGCGTTAAAAATAAAGATACAGGCAAAAGCGGAGAGCTTTTAAATAATATGGTAGCAATTCTTAGAGGTTTCGATATAGACGAGTTTGATCCTAACAAAAGATTATCGTGGTGGCAAAGACTATTAGGGTTTACTAAGCCATTAACTAAGTTTGTACAAAAGTACGAAGAGGTTAAAGACCAAATAGATGCAATTAGTGATAATTTAGAGAAGCATAAAGCAAAATTACAAAAAGATATTGTATCTTTAGATAAACTTTACGATGCAAATTTAGACTACTTTAGACAGTTAGAGCTATATATTAAAGCTGGTGAAATTAAGCTACAAGAGCTAGAGTCTGATGTTATTCCAGAGTTCGAGAAAAAAACTGAAGATGATAATATGATATCTATTCAAGAGCTAAAAGAGATTAGAGGCTTTAGAGACGATTTAGAAAGAAGAGTTCACGACTTAAAGCTATCTAGACAAGTTGCTATGCAAGCGCTTCCTAGTATTAGATTAATTCAAGAAAACGATAAATCTTTAATAAATAAAATTGGCTCTACATTGGTAAATACAATTCCACTATGGCGTAACCAGTTAGCACAAACTGTAACAATTTTTAGAAGCCACGAAGCAGCTAAAGCTATTAAGAGCGCTAACGACTTAACAAACGAGCTACTAGAGAAGAGTGCAGAGGGCTTAAGAGAGGCTAATGCCGAAGTTAGAAAGCAAATGGAAAGAGGCGTATTTGATATAGAGAGTATTAAAAAGGCAAACAATACTTTAATAGAGACACTAAATGACTCTATTAAGATTGCTCAAGAGGGTAAAGAGGCAAGAGCAAAAGCGCAAGAGGAGCTAATTAACACAGAAAAAGCTCTAAAAGAGGCTTTACTTGCGACTAAAGCTAAGCAAGAGGCGCTAGAAAAAGGCGAAAGTCTGGCTTTGGAGAGTAGCGAGAAGTAGCATGGGTTTAAAGAGCTGGCTCTTTGGTGATTTTATAGATAAAATAGAGTGGAGTAACAACTCTAAAGAGAGTATGTTTTATAAGTATCCACTCGAAGAAAAAGAGGTTAGCTACAATGCAAAATTGGTAGTTAAAGAGGGCGAAGTTGCAATAATTGCCCTAAATAGCAGAGTATTCGATACCTTTACATTTGGCGAGTACTTTATAAATATAGAAACTTTGCCAAATATAGCAAAAGAGCTAAATTGGGACAGTAGCTATGATGACCCATTTGATTTAGATATATACTTTATTAATAGAGATAAATTTACATTTAAGTGGGGTACAAAAGAGCCAATTTTGCTAAACGATAGAGATAGCTCTATTGTTAAATTAGTTGCTAATGGCGAGTTTTCTTTGCATATTTACGAGCTAAAACACTTTATTAACTTTGTTCTAAAAAAGGAAAATGTTAACTATAAAGATAGCATTGTATCGTTATTTAAAGAGTACATTGTAGAAGCGCTGGTAAATAGACGCTCTTCGATATTTACACTAGCATCTAATAAAGACGAGTTTAGCCAATTTTTGTACTCGCAAGTTAATGGTAACTTTAACAAACAAGGCTTAATGCTAGATTCTATTAAAACCAAATTTTTAGATGCAGAGCAAGAGCTACCAAGCTTTACTGGCTTAGAAGAGAGCAACTCTAACAGCGAAGATGATAGTAAAATTTACTATATTATTATAAACTCTAAAGCCAATGGCCCATATAGCAAAAACGAAATTTTAAAATTAATAGACGAAGATAAACTAATAGCCGCAAGCTACATATGGAAAGATGGGCTAGAAAGCTGGGTAAAACTTAAAGATATTTTCGATTTAGAGGCTCTATCGTGAAGCCTCTATTTGTTACAGATAGTATCTATTTAAAACACGATATACAAGGGCATGTAGAGTCAAAAGATAGATTATTAGCTATATTGCATGCACTCAAACCATTACAAGAGCAATTAAACTTTGTAGCTCCCAAAAAAGCAACTATAGAAGATATTTTGCTAGTTCACTCTAAAATTCACTACTATAATATTGAAAATGCTAGCAATTTAGAGAGTTCTTTAGATGCAGATACACATACTGTTAAAGAGTCTTTAAATGCTGCTTTATATGCAGTAGGCGCAGGCTTAAGTGCTGTAGATGCTGTTAAAGCAAACAAAGCAACTTTGGGCTTTTGTGCTATAAGACCACCAGGGCACCACGCAACGCCAGATAAAGCTATGGGTTTTTGTTTATTTAATAATATTGCAATTACTGCGCGCTATGCCCAAAAGTGTGGCTATAAAAAAGTTTTTATAATAGATTTTGATGTTCACCACGGAAATGGCACACAAGATGCTTTTTATAGTGATAGTACCGTCTTCTATTTTAGTACACACCAAGCTTTTGCTTACCCTGGAAGTGGTAATCCAAACGAAACTGGAGAGGGCGAGGGTAAAGGTTTTACATTTAACTATCCACTAATGCCAGACTCTAGGGATAAAGAACTTTTAGAAGTTTATAAAGATGAACTACCATCTTTAATTGATAGCTTTAATCCAGATATAATATTAGTATCAGCAGGTTACGACTTACACCAAAGCGACCCGTTAGCGGCACTTGATATTACTTTTAGTGGTATAGAAAAAATGGTAGAAATTATTTTAAATTTAAAGCCAGATATTCCTAAAATATTCTTTTTAGAGGGTGGATACAGTATTAACGATTTAGCACAAAATGTTAAAACTACACTAAAATTAATGATAAAGAGAAGTTAGATACTCTTCTCTTTTTTAGTTGTTGCATTTTTTGTTGTTTTTTTGCTCTCTTTAGGTTCATTTTCATCTTTTTCTAGCCCTCTAGTAAGCGTAGTTTGTGGCCCTAGTAGTTCTGGATCTTCTTCGTTGTTTTCTAAACTAAAAGGTTCAGGTTTTAAGTTGTACTTATTTTGTTTTTTCTCTTCTATTTCACTCTCTTCTAGGGGTATAATAGTCGAGTTGTCATCTGCTATGGCTGTAAAATTATTTTCTACATTTGGAGCTTTTGGTTTTAGGGCATTTGTAAAACTACAACCACTAAAAAATGCTGCAACTATAAAGATGAATGCTACTTTAAAGTACATAATAACTTCCTTTAATTTTAATTAAGTAGATTTTACTTGAGATTTGTTAAATTTTTGGTAAAATTCGCTAAAACAGAGGAATATAATATGAAAATAGTAGTAAATGGTAAAGAGTTAGAGTATAAAGACAACATTACTGTAGAAGAGATTTTAGATAATTTAAATATTAAAGATAAAGTTATGGCAGTTGCTGTAAATATGGAGATTGTTAAAAAAGATATTTGGCACTCACATAAGGTAAAAGATAGCGATGTGCTAGAGCTTCTACACTTTGTTGGTGGAGGCTGATAATTATATTTTCTTTTTAACCTCAGTTAGAGGGTTAGACTCTAAAGTTGTTTGTGGTCCTAAAAGTTCTGGATCTGCTTCGTTTTTCTCTATGCTGTATGGTTCTTGAGTAACTTTAGCAACTCTTTTTTTATGCTTAGTTGATCTTTTTTTATATTTTGTAATTTTTGTTGTTTTCTTTTTATATTTTTTATTCGTAGTTATTTTTCTTTTTTCTATATAGTTGTCTTTCTCTATCGCTAGATTAGATGCTGATGGTGTATATAAAACTGGCTCTTGCTTAGCGTATTGAGTTGGCAGAATTTGTTGATTTAAACTTACACTAGCTCTTCTAGATCTTGTACCTAAATTAGATTTGCTATTACTTTTTATATGTTGCTGTTGCTCTTTAAGTTGGCGTTGTATTAGTTGTCTTTGTTTAATTCTATCAAGCAAACAGCCATTCATTGTTAGGGCAGTAATAATTATTAAAGATATTGTAGATATTCTCATTTTTTAGTCCTATTATACAGTTTTTAAATTTTACTACTATTATATATTAGCTAATATTAAATATAGTTTACAACTGCTACTGCAATTGCAAAATCTTTATCGTGAGATATAGATAAAGAAGAGTCAATAACCTTAAAATTACTACTATTTAATGTAAAATATGGAGCCCCTTTGCTATCTTTTTTTATAACAATATCTTTAAAATTAAGCTCCTTGCCAATACCACAGCCAAAGGCTTTTGATATAGCCTCTTTTGCAGCCCAAAGTCCAGCAATACTCTCTATCTTTTTTGCTCTAGTAATCTCTTCGCTAGTTAAAAATCTCTCTAAAAATTTATTACCAAATTTTTTATAAGATAATTTAATTCTATCTACATTTACAATGTCTGTTCCAACTTTTATACTCATTACATCCACTCTATTATTTTTTCTACACTATCTGTTATAAAACACTTTAAATCAACACTCTCTATTGGTTTACTAGGAATTACAGCATTTGCAAAACCTTGGGTGTTTGCCTCTTTTAGTCTTTGAACTAAATTTGGAATATCTCTAACTTCTCCTGTTAGGCTTACTTCTCCTAAAAATAGTGTTTTATTGCTTAACTCACGCTCTCTAAAGCTACTTAAAATTGCTGCAACTACTGCTAAATCTGCACTTGTTTCTGTAATTTTAATACCACCAACCACATTTACAAATATATCATATGTTCCTAAAGGTAGATCTACTTTTTTCTCTAAAAGGGCTAAAAGCATATTTAATCTATTGCTATCAAACCCTGTAGAGCTGCGTTTACTATTTGCATAAGCTGGTGTTACAAGTGCCTGTACTTCTATAACTATAGGTCTAGAGCCTTCCATAATTATAGTTAGCGCAGAGCCAGGCATTAGAGAATCTTTATTAAAAAATCGCTCACTCATACTTTTTGCATCTCTTAATCCGCTGCTATCCATCTCGAAAATTCCTACCTCGTTTGTAGAACCAAATCTATTTTTAAAGCTTCTAAGTAGTCTTAAGTCGCTATTACTATCACCTTCAAAATATAGCACAGTATCAACCATATGCTCAAGCACTCTTGGTCCTGCAATTGAGCCATCTTTTGTTATGTGTCCAATTATAAATATAGGTATATTTTTAGACTTTGCTATTCGCATTAGCTCGAAAGTTATTGCTCTAACTTGTGTTACAGAACCAGGTGCAGATGGTACATCGTTGTCGTATATAGTCTGAATTGAGTCTATAACGATAAAAGAGTAGCTATTTGCTTCTATCTCTTCTAGTATAGAGCTTAGGTTAATTTCTGAAAGCAGATAAAGATTTTTAGAGTCAGCTTTAAGTCTGTCGCCTCTTAATTTTATCTGCGATGCAGACTCTTCTCCAGATACATAAAGAACTTTGTTATCTAAATTTGCTAAGTTACCTGCAATTTTTAGTAGCAGAGTTGACTTACCAATTCCAGGGCTACCACCAATTAATGTTAGTGAACCAGGTACAATACCACCACCTAATACTAAATCTAGCTCTTTAGAGTTAGAGCTAAATCTTACTATATCTTCTGCTTTTATATTTGTAATTGGTATAGCTTTAGACTCTGTAATACTTTTAGTAGAGGTTTTTTTTAAGTAATCTATCTGCTCTGGATTTAACTCTATAAACGAATCCCACGAATTGCAACTTTGGCATTTACCAACCCATCTTGGACTCTGAAAGCCACAATTTTGACACTCAAACATACTTTTTTTCTTAGCCATATATCTACCTACTATATTTTTATGGCACATTTTACTATTATTTAGATATATATTAAAAGAGTATTGAGTAAAAATTGTATTATAAATGACATAAATCAATAGAAATATATATTTTTATGGTATAATTTTTTAAATTAAATCGCAGAGGTAAATAGTGAATAGTATCCTAAAGATGGCATTAGTTGCAATATTAATTAATACAATATCTCTAAATGCATTAGAGTTAAATAAATTTAACAACATATCTTGGGACTGGATTGCAATTTTTATACTTGTTTTACTATTTTTACTATTACTTATCTCGCTTTTAAAAGATATTAAGAGTAATAAAAGAAAGATACAAGAGCATATAATAAGTGAAAAATGTGACACTAAATCTAAATTAAATTATATAAATGACATAAATAATTCAAGAACAAAATCTACAAATAGTATGGTTTACCTTTTAGATAATATGGACTTAGATTTAGATAATAGTATAAAGAAACACTATAAAGAGATTTTATCTAGCAATAAAGAAGAAGAGATATTTTTAAATGTTTCTAATAATAGCGAAATTGGAAAAACAGATATATTTAGTTTAAATGATATATTTGAATATGTAGAAAAGTTTACAAATATAAAATTAAGTGCTAGCAAAGTTAAAGATTATAATATTGTTTCAAATAAAGAGATAATAAAAGATATACTTTTTTTATTAAGTAAACTACAGACAAACGAGTACGGCTATAAAGATGCCATGATTAATGTAAATTTACATGAGCATAAAAATTTACTAACAGTTGGAATAGACAGAGAACTACCAATGAACGATAGTATAGATAGATTATTTAAAAATAGTTTAAAACCTTTCTACTCTAAAGAGGATAAGAAGTATCATGGTGTATATTTGTATCTAATTAAAATGCTTGCCGACAGAGTTAATGCTATGGTTAAAATTAATACTCAAGAAGATAGTTATACAGTAGCAGTAAAAGTACCTATAGATATACAACATGATATACAGACGCAAGTAGATGTAGATAGTAGATTACAATTTACTAAAAAAGCATTAGTAATTACAGATAGTAATAGTAGTGCAAAGTTATATAACTATCTAAGTAGTTTTAATTTCGATACAGATGTCGAATCTATGAAAGAACTAAATAAAGAGATTCCAAACTTTATGGATTACGATATAGTATTTATGGATAGTAGGCTATTTGAGCCAATTTTAACAGACTATTTAGAGACAATAAAAAATTATAGCAAATTAAAAATAGTAGCATTAGTAGATAAGAAAAATAGTCTTTATCCTGCTAAATTAATAGATGAAGTTGTAGATACCAACTCTATAGAAGATACAATATCTGATAAGTTAAATAAACTATACAATAAAGAGTTTGTAAGTGTTAAAAAAGAGATTAATAAGCCCAAAGAGGTAGTAAATAGTAATAAACAAAAAAAGAGTGGAAAAGTTTTAATAGCCGATGATGACATAACAAATTTACATATCTTATCTTATATGATTAAGCAGTATGGTATAGAAGTAGTTACATTTAACAATGGAGAAGATGTACTAAAAGCACTACAAAAAGAGAAATATAATTTAGTTATATTAGATAGCGTAATGCCAAAGTTAGATGGTTACGAGACAATTAAAAAAATTAGAGAAAATAGCAACTATAATGCTACACCTATTGTTATACATTCGTCTTTTTCTATTCAAAAAAGTAGTATGGAGAAGATTTTCGAATTAGGTTTCGACACTTACCTGCCTAAACCATTTAACAAAGACGATTTAGAGTCTTTAGTAGATAGATATGTACCAAATTCTCAAGAGGTAGTATCTAGCCAAGCTACTAATATAGCACCCATTAAGCAGAGCGATTTAAAAGAGTTTATAGCAATATATGGCGAGAGCGATAAAATGCTTGATAGATACATAAAAGAGAATAGAGATGCCCAAGCTTATGCGCTTTTAAAAGATTTAAAAACAATTGCAAAAAAGATTAATGCAAATAAGTTTATGGAGTCTATAGATACTATAGAGAGTAGCTTAATGCAAAAAGATGGTGTAGATAGCTCTTTAATTTACTCTATGTCTTCTAGTTTAAAAGAGTTAAAAAGTGATATTATGAAAAGGCTAAGTGCTTAGTATAAGCTATTTAGCAAACTGTTAAACCCTATATTCTTTGCCCTTCATCCTTTTAAGTTGGGAATGATGGCGATATTCAGTTCGAGGCTAAAGTCAATAAGTACAAGCTAAATTAATATACAAGCACGGTTACACCAAGTCCTTCTACCTTCAGCCTTCACCCTTTTTTAATCCTCTCCAAATATTTCGTCTAATATAGAGTTAATGTACCATTTAACATCAAATTTTATTAGGTCTTCTGGCTTCTCGCCAACACCAATATAGTAAAGTGGCATCTTAAGTTCGTTTGCAATAGATAAAATTGCTCCACCTTTTGCCGTGCCATCTAGTTTTGTAATTATAATGCCATCTATGCCTATCATCTCGTTAAAGGCTTTTGCCTGATTAATGGTAGAACTTCCTTGTGTACCATCTAGTATTAGTAGCTTTCTATGTGGTGCACCCTCTAGTGCTTTATTGGCAACTCTTACCATCTTTTTAAGCTCTTCACTTAAGTTTACTTGAGTGTGCAATCTGCCTGCTGTATCTATAATTACATTATCTATATCTTTAGCAATTGCAGATTTAATTGTATCGTAAACAACAGCCGATGGATCATGCCCTTGTCTTGTAGCAACTATTGGTATATCTAGCTTTTGTGCCCATCTGCTTAGCTGTTCTATTGCTGCTGCTCTAAATGTATCGCCAGCACCAAGCATTACTTTTTTCTTATCTTCTTTGTATCTGTTTGCCAATTTAGAAATTGTAGTTGTTTTACCAGCACCATTAACTCCAATTATCATCTCGACAAAAGGTTTTTTATCTTCTGGATATATCCAATTTGCTTTATAATCAAACACTGCAACTAGTGAGTTGTATAGCTGAACTCTACTGATATTCTCTGGAAGTTGCTCTAAAATATTCTCTATTAATTCATAATTAACATCAGCCTCTAGTAGTAAATCTTCTAACTCGTCGCTGCTAACTTTTTCTCTTTTAAATTTAGTGGTCTCTTTTTTTCCTCCACCAAATGCCTTTTTTATAAAGCCAAACATTAATATCCTTATAGCTATAATTGTGATAATTATATCAAAGATAAGGTTATCTATGGATAAAGCAGTTAAAAAAAAGCTATTTAGACAAAAAGTTTTAGCAAGTTTAAAAACAAAAAGAGTTAACAACTATAAAAAAGATAAACTATTAAATACAGAGCTTTTAAAATATATTAAGAGTTCTAAGATAGATTCTATAATGTTATTTATTCCTTTAAAAATAGAACCAAATATTGCGCCTCTAATTAAGCTATTAAGAGAATGTGGGTATAATTTATATGTACCTTTTATAGAGGGAAAAACATTTAAATTGGTAAAGTATAGACTACCATTAAAGAGTAAAAAATTTGGAATAAAAGAGCCTAATAACTCGTATAGAAAAGTAAAGAAAATAGATTTAGCAATAGTTCCTTTGTTAGGAGTTGACTCTACATATAGAAGGGTTGGTTTTGGCAAAGGAATGTACGACAGATTTTATAGTAAATTTGGCAAAAATATTAAAACAACTATCTTTTTACAAAGAGATATATATTTTACAAACGATACAATAACAGATAGTTACGATATATCAGCTAATTATTTTTTTGCTAACTCTATAAAGGGTGTTAAGTTTAATTAGGCTCTAATAAAGGATTAATTTGTTAGATATGATAATACCAATACTCTTATTTAATGTTGGTATTGCAGTTGGTTGGTTTATAGCCGCTACATATGCAAAAAATAAGTTTAAAGAGTATGAACTAGAGGCTAAAGCCAAAGCTACAGTTATTAAAAACGAAGCTCAAAAAATTTTAGATGATGCAAAATCTAAAGTAAAAGAGTACGAACTAGAGGCAAAACAACTTAAGATTATTACAAAAGATAAAGAGCAATCTATAGAGAGAAAAGTAAGAGCCTTAAATGAAAAAGATGCGAGATTAAACGAACTTTTAAATAGCGAAAAAAGTAAAATTTCTGAGCTTACTACAAGTTTAGCAAATGTTGCATCTATGACAAAACAAGAGGCTAAAGAGATGCTTTTAGAGATTCATAAAAAAGAGATAGAAGGCGACTTAGCTAAGCAATCTAGAAAAATGATTACCAAAGCAAAAGAAGATAACGATAAGCTTGCAAACTATATGCTTGCGGTTGCGGTTGCTAGATATGCAGGTGAATTTGCGGGCGAGAGACTTGTAAATACAGTAACACTACCAAGCGATGAGCATAAAGGTAGAATTATTGGTAAAGAAGGGCGTAACATTAAGGCGCTAGAGCAACTACTTGGTGTAGATATTATTGTAGATGACACACCAGGTATAATA
>CAZFCZ010000014.1:0-18850 GCA_964517485.1 uncultured Nitratifractor sp.
CACTACGCACGATGAGCTGTTTCGTGCGGGGTTGGACATTAGCACCGTGACCAATGCGACTAAAGAGGTGCAGCACTATCGGGAGGCATTGCTTAGAGGGTATGAGCTGGTCAGAGATCATGGCTTGCTGCTCAAGCGGGATATCATCGAGATACAAAAAGTTCTCGAACAGAACGATGCAGGAGTGAGACGGCAGAGCGGTACGGTGCTTCGTAACATGGCTACGGGAGAAGTGGTCTTTGAACCGCCGCAGGATCATGAAGTCATACAGGAGCTTCTGACCAATCTGGAGCAGTACATCAACGAACCCAACGACATCGATCCGCTGGTCAATATGGCGATCATTCACTATCAGTTTGAGAGTATCCATCCATTCTATGATGGCAACGGCAGGACAGGGCGTATCATCAATATCCTGTACCTGATCCTCAAAGGTTTACTCGATATACCTATCTTGTATCTGAGTTCGTACATCATTCAGCACAAGGCAGATTACTACCGACTGCTTCAGGAGGTACGCACCGAGGAGAATTGGGAGGAGTGGGTACTCTATATGCTTGACGGGGTAGAGCAGACCTCTCTGGCGACAATAGAGCTGGTCAATGATATTCATGCACTCATGAATGAGACAAGCGATAAAGTCAAGAGAGAACTACCGAAGATTTACAGCAAAGATTTGGTAGAGATACTGTTCATGCACCCTTATACGAAGATAGAGTTTTTGGTCAATGGATTGGGTATTACAAGGCAAACAGCATCAAAATACTTAATGCGATTAGAAGAGATAGGCATATTGAATAATACACAAATACAGAATAGTAAATTTTATATCAATAATCAGCTTTTTGATCGACTTAAAAAGGGAATATAAAGCTATGTTAAAAAAACATGAAAAAGTTAACATAGCTTTGAACCTATGTTAAAAAAATGAAAAAAAGTTAACATAGCTTATAAACTATGTCGAAAAAATCGAGAACTACACCCCTGCCGTTGAATCTATAGTATTAATATGATGTCCTAAGAGTTATGAAAGTTAAGAAACTTGTAAGCTGTGTTTTTAGAATTAAGTAAATTAGCTAATTACCAGCACCCTACTAAAGGCCATATATTTTTTTAAAAATATACATGCCTAAAAGTGTTGCACTTAGGGCTAAGGTTGTGTTTAGTAGTATGTTAATAAGTGCTTTTGTGTATAGTCCTTCTTGTAGCATTAGTATGCTCTCTAGCGAGAAGGTCGAGAAAGTTGTTAATGCTCCTAGCATACCAGTAACTAGCATTGCTTTTAGGTTTGCAGATGCTGTTTGTTCGAAGTATAGATATAAAAAACCTATAATAAAACTACCCAATATATTAACTGTAAGTGTGCCATATGCAAATGATGAACCTAAAATTTTATGCATATTTAAAGAGATTAAATATCTAAGTATTGCGCCAATAGAGCCACCTATTGCTACCGATGCTATTATATTCATCTACTACTCTTTCTCTTCGAAAATTATAATATCGTAGCGACTCTTTTTAACTACTGCTTTAGATTTTGGTACTGAACCTAAACGATTTGCGTCTAGTAGTGCACTTTTTAGGTCTTCGATCTCTAACTCCATCTGCTCCATTTGCTCTTTTAAGCGCAAAATTACATCGATACCTGCTAAATTAACACCTAAATCTCTTGTTAATCTTAGTATCATTTTCATTCTGTCTATATCTCTTTGAGAGTATAGTCTAACTCTTCCTTGTGTGCGAGATGGCTTTATAAGGCCATCTCTTTCGTATTGGCGTAGTGTTTGGGGGTGAATATTTAACATAGTAGAGACTATGCTAATTAGGTAAACTGGTTCATCGTATCCATGCATTATATTCTCCTACTCTGGTAGCTTTTCTAGGCAACTTATTAGCTCTTTATCTAGTGTATCTACATCTGGCAGTTTTACATTAGCTACTAAAAAAATGTCTCCTTTTCCGCCGCCACTCTTTGGAAAACCCTTATCTTTTAAGCGAAACTTCTGAGCATTTTTAGTATTTTTAGGAACCTTTAGTGTTACCTTTTTCTCTGGTGTTTCTACCTCTATTTTACCACCAAATAGAGCTGTTTTTAAAGGCACATCTATTGTTTTATAAAGGTCGTCACCTTTTCTGTTGTAGTCTGGAGATGGAGCAACATTTACAACAATTAATAAGTCGCCTCTTTGTCCACTGTAGCTTTGCCCTTTGCCTCTTACTCTTAGTGTTTTACCTGGCTTAATACCTGCTGGTATTTTAATATCGAAACTCTCGCCACTATCTAGTGTTATGTGGTGCTTGCCACCTAAAAGCGAGGTATTAAATGGTACAGTAATAGATGTTTTTATATCTAAATCTGGCGCAGAGTATCTTGAACCACCAAATCCACCGCCACCAAAGCCTGCACCACCAAAGCCCGAGCTTCTTGAACCACCAAAACCGCCACTAAAGCCACCGCCACCAAACATTGCTCTTAGTATTTCGTCTAAATCTACTTCGCCACCTTGTGATCTTGCAAAGTCATGAAAGTTTTGCCCACCAAACATTTGGTCGCCAAATTGGTCGTATTGTGATTTTTTCTCTTTATCGCTTAGCACTTCGTAAGCTGCGTTTATCTCTTTAAATTTCTCTTGTGCTTCTGGTGTTTTATTTATATCTGGGTGATACTTTCTTGCTAGTTTTCTATAAGCTTTTTTAATTTCATCTGCAGATGCGTTTTCGCTTACCCCTAAGGTCTCGTATAAACTTTTCGACATCGACCTACTCCTTAATATCTATAATTTCTAATTAGCCTAATTATATCAAAAAAGTTTAGTCAATGTCAATCAAGTTATAATAATTTTAATCTATTAATGTAAAAAATGTCTTACTGTTGTAAAGTACATTGCAATATCGCTCTCGTTAGCTGCTTCTATAACCTCTTCGTCTCTTATGCTTCCGCCAGGTTGAATAATAGCCTTAACACCAGCTTTTGCAGCAGCATCTACAGAGTCTCTAAATGGGAAGAACGCTTCGCTAGCAAGGCTTGAGCCTTCGATACTAAGACCAAGCTCTTTTGCCTTTTTAATAGCACACTGAGCTGCATCTACACGGCTTGTCATACCCATACCAACTGCAACCATTGCGCCATCTTTTACATATACTACACAGTTACTTTTTGTTAAACCAGCTACTTTCCATGCTATCTCTAAATCTTTAATTTGAGAATCAGAAGCCTTTGTAGTTGTAACGCCATTTGCATTAGTTACTTCGTTATCACAAATACAGTCGCTATTTTGGAATACAAAACCACCATCAATATGTTTAAAGTCGTATTTGTCGTTTGCTCTTAATAGTTTAGTGCTATCGAAGCTAAATAGTTTTAGTCTCTTCTTTTTATTAAACTCTTCTAGTGCATCTTGCGTAAAATCGCCAGCTACTACTACTTCTAAAAATAGCTCGTTCATCTTTTTTGCTAAATCTAAATCTACAACACCATTTACCGCAACAACACCACCAAATGCCGAAATTGGGTCGCACTTAAGTGCTTGTGTGTAAGACTCTAATAAGCTATCTTTAATTGCAAAACCACAAGGATTACCATGTTTTACAATACAAACAGCCTTATCATCGCCAAATGCAGTTGCTATTTTTACTGCACCATTAATATCTGTTAAGTTATTAAAGCTAGCTTCTCCTTTTACAGTTTTAAAGCCATTAGAGTAAAAGTTATCAAACTCGTAAAGTGCACCATCTTGGTGTGGGTTTTCGCCATATCTTGTATTAAATACTTTAGTACCTACAATAAATTGCTTAGCACCAAAGCCTTTGTTAAAGCGCCCATTCATATAGTTTGCAATCATACTATCGTACGCTGCTGTGTGCTCGTATGCTTTAATCATTAAGTCTCTTCTAAACTCTAGCGTGTCTTGCTTGCTGCTAAGTGCATCTAAAACAGAGCTATAGTCGCTACTATCTGTTACAATTAATACATCGTTAAAGTTTTTAGCAGCACTTCTAACCATTGTTGGTCCACCAATATCTATATTTTCTATAATCTCTGCAAAATCGTCGGTTCTTTCGATTGTTGCTTTAAATGGATAAAGGTTAACACACACTAAATCTATGCCCTCTACATTTAACTCTTTTGCCTGCTCTTGATGTGATGCATTATCTCTTTTATACAAAATTCCACCATGAACATATGGGTTTAGAGTCTTTACTCTACCATCAAAACACTCTGGAAACTTAGTAACTTCGTCTATCTCTATTACTTTAACACCTGAATCTTTTAAAACTTTGTATGTACCACCAGTAGAGATAATCTCAAAATTTAAAGCCTCTAATCCTTTGGCAAACTCTACAATTCCTTCTTTATCGCTTACACTTAAAAGTGCTCTCATAGATAATCCTTTTTACAAAATAATGGTATAATTATATCTAAATGCCCTTTAGGAGGATTTATAATGATAATAATACCAGCAAGAGTTGCATCTTCTAGGTTTCCAAACAAGGTTTTAGCCGACACTGCTGGCTTACCTATGGTAATAAGAACTGCAAAAGCGGTAGAAGATATAGATAAAGTAGTAATTGCCACAGACTCTAGCGAAGTTTTAAAAATAGCAAATAATTATGGCTTTGAGGCAGTATTAACAAGCAGTAGTTGCAACTCTGGCACCGACCGTATCTACGAAGCAGCTACAAAATTAAATGTAGCTAAAGACGAAATTATAATAAATGTACAAGCAGACGAACCATTTATAGAGACAAGTGTAGTTAATACTCTTTTTAAATTAACAAAAAAATATGCAGATAGTAGTAATGTTATTGCAACAACACTCTATAAATTAGTAGATTTTAAGCACGCTAATAACCCAAATGTTGTAAAGGTAGTAACCTCTAATTGCAATATGGCACTGTACTTCTCTAGGGCGTTAATACCATACAATAGAGATGCAAAAACAGACACCTTTAAAGCGCACTTAGGGCTTTATGGTTTTACTTACGAAAAGCTAGAAAAGTTTTGCCAAATGCAAGAGTCTGCACTAGAGAACTTAGAAAAACTAGAGCAACTAAGAGTGTTAGATAATGGCTACAAAATAGCCCTAGAAGAGGTAGTAAGCCATAGCTTTGGTATAGACACTAAAGAAGACCTACAAAAAGCGCTACAACTGCACGCCCTGTAGTTACTGGGCTGCTTTTCCTAGATCCCACATTGGCATAAATATTCCAAGTGCTAGTAGTAATACTAAACCTGCAATCATTGCAATCATAATTGGCTCGATATATGCCGATAGGTTATCTATTAGGTTTTGGAACTTCATATTGTAGTAATCTTTTACCTTCTCGAACATTCTATCTAGCTGCCCACTACTCTCTCCTGCTCTAATCATCTGTATTGTCATATTCTCAAACAGTCCAGTTTGCTCAAACGACTCCGATAGCGATACACCACGCCCAATATTTACATTAATACTCTCTAGCTGTTTTCTTATGTATCTATTCTCTACCACGCCAAGCGATGTATCTAAAGCTTCTGAAACTGGAATACCAGCTTTAATTAACGAGCCAAATACAAGTGTATAGTTGTAAACATTTGCTAAATATACTATTTTTCCTATTAGGTAAAATTTTGGGTGTGCTAATATTTTATCTATATTAAACCTATAGCTTTCGCTGTTTTTATAAAAGTGTCTATGCAAGAAAAATAGCACAATTAAAAATAGCACAATTAAGATACCATAATTCCTAAAGAAGCTCTCAGTTGCAAGTAAAAACTTCGTTGCAGCTGGCAAATTTGCACCAAGTTCTGCAAAAATCTCTCTAAACTTTGGAACAACAGCCATAATAACAGTAATAAATGCTAAAACCAAAGCAATAATTACAGTAGTTGGGTAGCGCATAGCCTTTTTAAATTTATTAGTGTTGTCTCTAATATTCTCTAAAATATCTGCTAATTTATGGTAGGCCTCTGGGAAGTTACCAGTCTTTTCACCTAGCTTTGTCATAGCCATAATAATATGCCCCATCTGCTCTTTATATGGTTCTAGAGCCTGCGACATACTTTTACCTGCGTTAATATCGTTAGCCACTGCAGTTAAGGTCTCTTTTAAAGTTCTATTTTGCGAGCTACTTACAATATCTTCTAGTACATCATGTATTGGAATACCAGCATCTGTCATAACTGCAATTTGTCTAATAAATGCAATTTTGTCATCTATTTTTATCTTATTAGATAATACAGAATTTACACTCTCTTTAAACTCTGCAAATACTTCGCCAACCGGTGCTGCTGTCTCTTGTGCCGAGACAATAATAATACCATTTTTTTCTCTTTTTACCATAGAAGTTGCACTAAATTTATTATCTGCACTTACTACATTACTAAATTTTTTTCCTCTATATATATACTCTACATTAAAATACATTCTAAAGCCTTGCTACTCTAAATATCTCATCTATTGTTGTTTTACCATTTAGTGCTTTTTCTATACCATCTTCGAACATACTCTTAAAGCCCTCGTTAATTGCTTGTATCTCTAGCTTCTCTTTTGGAGCACCAGATGCAATCATACTAGCCATTTGGCTACTAATTGTTAAAACTTCTGATATCATCTCTCTACCAACATATCCACTTCCAAAGCACTCTCTGCACCCCTGCCCTTTGTAGAACTTTAAGTTATCTACACTCTTAACATATGGCTTTATACTTTCTAAAATATTACCACTAACAGATGACTCTACCTTGCAATGTGGGCAGATTTTTCTAACAAGTCTTTGCGCTTGTATAGCAATTAAAGAGCCACTAACTAGGTAGCTCTCTATACCCATATCTATCATTCTATAAATTGCAGAGATTGCATCGTTTGTATGCAGCGTAGATAGCACTAAATGCCCTGTCATAGCTGCTTGTATTGCAATGCGTAGAGTCTCGGTATCTCTAATCTCTCCAATCATAATTTTATCTGGGTCTTGGCGCAATATAGACCTTAGCGAAGAAGAAAAAGTTAAACCAGCACTATTATTTACCTGCACTTGCTGAATACCTGACATCTGGTACTCTACTGGGTCTTCTACTGTAATTATCTTATCTTTAACACTCTTAATTGCATTTAAAGAGGCATAAAGTGTTGTTGTTTTACCACTACCAGTTGGTCCAGTAACTAAAACAATACCATATGGCGATGCAATAGAGTCTTTAAATTTCGTATAACTAGTGTCGTTCATACCCATATCTTCTAAGGTAATTAAAGTCTTAGATTTATCAAGTATCCTCATAACAATAGACTCGCCAATAAGCGTTGGCAAGGTAGATACCCTAAAGTCAAACTCTTTGCCCACAATAGTGGCATTAAATCTACCATCTTGTGGCTTACGCTTCTCTGCAATATCTAGCTGAGAGAGCAACTTAATTCTAGATGCTAATGGGCCAAAAATAACTTTATCAAACATAAATCTCTGCTGTAACATACCATCTACTCTATCTCTAACTATACAGTTTTTCTCAGTAACTTCTATATGTATATCACTCGCTCTAGATACAATTGAGCTTTTTAGTATTAGCTCTATTAACTTTAATACGGCTGGAGACTCATCTTCATCGCTCTCAGCACTACTTAAAAGGTCTTTTTTTACCTCTTCTACATAGCTATATAAAGAGTCATAAGTCTCTATTTGTAGTAACTTGTTATTAATATCAGAATATCTAGATATACCTACCTTTACTAGCTTGTTAGAAAAATATCTAGATACTGCATCTCTAGAAGCCAAATCCAAAGGATCGGCAAATACAATTAAAATATTTAAATCATCTTCTTCTACAACTAAAGCTCTATTTTTAATTAAAATAGATATTGGTATCTTCTCTAAAAGTGCACTATCTACCTCGGTATCGTTTAAATCTACATACTCTATATTTAGTTCATTTGCAATATATTTATATATCGAAGTAGCATCTAAGCCCTCTTTATCTAAATTATCTATATCGCTAAATAGCAATTTACCACTTTTTATTTTGCTTAAAAAAAAGTCGTACAGACTCTTTTTACTTAGTAAATTGTTAGCAAGAAGAGTCTCCACTGTAATTTTAGAGTTATCATACTTTTTTATTAAATTAAGTAAGTCATCTTTATTTATTAAACTAGCTTTAAATATATCTTCTATTAATTTCATACATCTGCTCCATTACACGGGTATATAATATTAATAAAATTAGATATAAAGTAAGCTTAAAAAAGAATAAAAATGTATAAAATATGTATAAATAAAATTAATATAGCAGTTAAAAGAGGTTAGTAGTTCTCGCCTCTTCTTAACTTGTCTAGTAAATTTTTTGCTTTTATAGAATTGCTCTCATCAAAAAATGTCTGGAGAACTTTTATTGCATCAGTTCTAAAGCCCTGCTTTGCTCTAGATTTTGCAAAAATTAGCCAGCTATCTTCTAAATCGCCATCTATATTGTTAGTATTAACTGCCCAAGTCTCTGCCTTTTTATAGTTGCCTTTTTTATAGTAGAACTTTGCAATTGCTAAAGAGTCATTAGGATCTTGTGTATCTTTAAATTTCTCTTCTAAATCTGCAATCTCTTCTCTAGCTGCTATATCTTGTGTTGTCTGTTTTGGTACTAAAATATCGCTATAGTCTTTTTTAATACTATCTTTCTCTTTAGCATTATCAAAACCTATAACTCTAATTTCGTCATCTGGTACATTTGGCTTAATAATTGTAGCTTTGCTTAAATCTATGCCATCATCGTTACTCTCTTGTGTAGCAGTTGCTGTATTAGTTTTTTGTACATTAACTAAAGCATTATTACTATTATTGTTGTTACTTGCAACAGTTGGGTTATTAACTTTTTTAATAATAATAGCAGGCTCGTTTTTACTGCTATCTTCAACTTTTTTAGTTGTAGTTTTTGTTGCAACTACACTACTACTAGAGTCTTGACTTTTTGCATAATAAGTAGAAGCACCAATTGCAATACCAGCTAATATAATTGCCGAAAATGTACCAAGTATAACTGGTTTTTTAATCTTATTTCTCTTATATTTACGCCACTTTTTCTCTAACTCTTGCATATCATACATCTATAGCTCCTGTTGCTATTGCAGCCATCTCTAAAAATTTTTGAGAAAATTTATCTTTACTAAATTGCGATGGATCGTTCTTTTCGTAGTATTGATAAATTTCAAATGTTGTATATAGTAGTTTACTACAAGCTCTAAAGTTACCACCAGTATACTTATATATAAAATCAATATTTTTTTGCTTAATTTGGTTAGCAATCTCAAACTGATTAAGCTTTAAAAGTTTTTGATGAATATAAGTTTTTAGCTCCTCTTTAGTAGCATTTTTAAGCTCTATAGAGCCCCAAATTCTAGTTTGAAAATGAGACTTAGCTATAACATCTTCATCGGTTGTTTTATGCACAGCAATAACAAACTTAACAACACCAGTGTCTGATAGTATTCTAATTTGTTCTAAAATCTTTTTAGGATAAAGCTGTGCCTCATCTAAGAGTATAATAATATCTCTTTGCCCTTTAATAACTTTACAGTACTCTACAAAAGTATTAAAATCTACCTTAGTACCCTTTGGCATAGGCTTTTGTATTAATATATCAAAAAGCTTTCTAAAAAACTCCTCTTCATCTAACATTGGTGTATCTATATAGTGTATCTCTTTTTGATACTTCTTTTTATCGTATATACGGCTAATTAAAAGGCTCTTACCAGTTCCTGGCTCGCCATATAGTAGTACTAACTTAAATGGTTTATCAAAAGCAAGTTCAAGCTCTTCATATGCAACCATAGAACCTGGCAATTCAATATAATTATCTAAGTTTATCTCATCTACAAAACACTCTTTTGCAATGTCGTAATAACTCACTTTACAATACTCCTGTAGCCTAAATTTTTTAAAGATAAATTACCTTTACCGCTGTTAATCTTAGGTGTTATTATAACAACTAATTCTTCAGTTCTCTTAATGTGTCTCTCTTTTTTAAATGCCTCACCAAATAATGGGATATCTCCTAATAGTGGCACTTTAGAGTCAACTACACTCTCTGCTGTCGAGATTAATCCACCAAGTATTGCATGCTTACCATTTTTAACTTTTATTACTGTAGAGATCTGTCTTCTTATTAAATCTGGTGGCATAGTTCTGCTACCACTAACTCCAATAGGACCATCAGTCTCTGTTATAGATGGATTAATCTTTAATGTTATCATACCCCTTTTATCGATTTCTGGTGTAATATCTAGCAAAATGCCAGCAAATACAGAGTCTATAGTCTCTGTAGAGGTTGTTGTACCGTTATCTCCCGAAGTAATACTACTAGATTTTGTTTTATAAAACAGCTCTTTACCAACACTAATTAAAGCAGGCTGGTTATTAAGTGTCATAATTTTAGGGTTAGATACTGTCTTAACAGTTCCTTGAGTCTTTAAGAATTTAATAATATCATCTATATTTCTGCTTCCTCGTAAGTCAAATAGCTTTGCATTACTAGGTCTAGAGCCAGGAGCAAACTTAGCTTCGGTAATTTTACCATTCTCCATTTTCCACTCAGACATATTATTTTGCCCCATTACAAGAGAACTAAGTGTAAAATTTTGTAAACCATAAAGTTGGCTCCAGTCTATACCTACATGATTATCGTTATTTAGGGTTACAGATAAAATCTTAACATCAATTAAAACCTGAGACTTAACTTGCTTAGCTAAAGAGTTTATGTATCTAGATACTCTAGCAATCTGCTTAGGTGTACCAGTTACTGTAATTAAGCCAGCTTCTGCATCTACTATTGGCTCTAATGGATTAAACTGCCACTGATGTCCCTTATTATCTACCCACACATTACCTTTTTTAGTAAAATGCATACTGCCATCACCAGCTGTAACTAAAATTCTATGTACTTCGCCCTTTAATTTGCTCCAAAAATCAAATTTGTCATCACTAGTAATGCTCATACCACTTTTAGAAGATGATTTTTTACTAGATTTTCCTGCATTTGCAATGTTAATATTAGCATTACTACTACTGCTTCTATTACTAGATATATAGTGTACTTTAAATGTTCTAGTAGTTAAGTAGCTAATCTCTAGCTTATCTCTTTTTAATTTATAATTTAAGTCATTATCTGCAAGAACAATATCTAAAAACTTTTTTAAAGAGGCATTTTTTAAGTTAATGTGATACAACTTTTTATTTAATCTCTCTTGTGCAGCTGCATCTTTTACCACAACACTAAAACCACAATTAGAGGCAATACTATCTACAGCATCTGCAATAGATAACTCTTTTTGAATTTTAACAGAAAATTGCTGGTTATAACAGCTATGTGCACTTGCATTAGCAGTTAATAAAACTCCGCCTAAAAGTGCTGAAGTAATAAATTTTTTCATATTTACCTACCTTGTAAAAATTTTTATATTATTTGTTTTGTTAAAGAAGATCATCTTGCTTTTATTGCCATCTTCTAAATATACTGCATCTTCCATAATGTCTATAACTTTATAGCTATTAATTGCATCGCCAACTTTAACCCATTTGTTATTAATTTTAGCACTATTATTAATAATACCCTTAAGCTTAAAAACCTCTTTTTCGCTCTTTAAAACAGTGCTTGTGTTAGACTCATTAGAGCTATTACTCTCTACTATTTTAACATTAGGTATTGGCGACTTAACATTAGCAATTACATCTTTAGATACCTTACTCTCTCGCTTAGAGTTAATTTTATTAATTATATCATCAATATCATCTGCAAATAGTGTAGTAACTAAAAAAATCGATGAAAGTAGTACTATTTTTTTCATGGTCTTATACCCCATATAGTTAAATTAATATCAGCAATAGGATAGTTTGGTGCAGCTTTTATCTTAGCGTGCGATACATTAGAAACCAACTGACTCTTCTCTAAAGAGTTCATAAAAGATAGCAACTTAGCATAGTCACCTTGGCACTTAATACTAACATCTAAAACTTTTCCAAAACTACTATTTTGATCATAAGCAACATTAGATATATTATACACTTTTAAGTCGTTATCTTTAGCTTTTTTAGCAATATTATCTAAAAATTTAGACCAATTATCTTTGTTATACTGAAATTCGCTAAGACTCTTAACAGCACTATCTAACTTAGCAAGCTTTTGTCTAATACCATTAAGCTCTACTCTTTTGTTAATAACCTTTTTACTTAAATCTTTAACATAGTAGTCTCTATCGCCATTAACTGTTATAGATTTTAAAAAACTATTAGAAGAGTCGATACTAGTTTGTAGCGTATTATATCTACTCTCTTCTTGCTCTCTATATTCACTTGTAATTGGCGATAAAAGTGTATAAAGCAAATAACCAATAAGTACAGAGAACAAAATAACCATTAGCCAAACTTCACTAGATTTGCGACTACTATAGTAGTTATCTAATCTATCTATAATACTCATTTTATCTCCTCTTTAAAACTTATATTTAAAAGAGCTTTATAGATATTCTCTTTTTTATCGTAATTAATACTCTTAACATCTATACTCTTAATTTGCTCATTAAATCTCTTTACAACCTCTTTTACTAAAGAAGTAATCTGCTTTTCACTTGCTGAGTCTAACTCTATTAGATACTCGTTATCATTAATTACAATATCTTTACTACTAATGTCATACTCTTTTAAAACTTTTGCAATAAGTGCGAGTTGCTCAGACCTTAAAGAGTAGTTTACTTTCTTTTCGTAAACCTTATCTAGCTCGCCTTTTTTAGAGCTATATACCTTGCTAACTTTCTCTATTGCACCATCTAATGCTTTTATCTCTTCTCTTTTTTTGCTTAGAGCTGTTTTATATCTGTTAGCCTCTTGAGCTAACTGCTGCTCTTGATCTTGCAGAATTAAATTTTTACCATTATAAGACAAACCTACAATATAATCGTAAGCAATTGGCAACATAAATAGAGCAGAAATTGCCCCAACAGCTAACATAATAGAGCCAGCTGGTCTCTTAAGTAGTGGTTGTGGCTTAGGATATGGTGTTAAGTTTGGTAAATCAACTACCGAAAGCTCTGCATCTTGTGCACTTAAATTCATTAAGTAGTGTATTGGATCTACAGCATATTTAGGATCTTTTTTACTATATAAAGAGACAATTGGCTTAGAGTCTAAATTTAAATAGTTTTTAGAGTAAAGCTCTATACCATCTATATAGCCCCAACTAAAGCCAATAAAAGTGTTTTTAATATCTGCAATATCGTAAGTTCTTTTTGTATATACTAAAATCTCGTTTATGTTTAAAAAGCACTCGTTAACTACTCTAACTATTAGCTCTCTATACTTATTATCATCAGCTCTTAAGCCATTATTTGCAATTAACTCTTTAAATTTCTCTTTAGTTATAGGAACTTCTTGAGCCAACTGGCAAAATCTGTCATACATATTATCTAAAGAGAATTTTATAGATTTAGAGTAAAGGTACTCTCCTTTATAGTAAAAAGTTATAAAGCAGTCGTAATCTCCAAAATATATAAACATATCTGTAGATTTACTATCTAACATTCTCTCTTGGTAAAGTACCTTATAAAGCAGTGGTGCTGGAATTAAGTAGTCTATATTTTTAGTAACTTTAGCTATCTTTTTAAAGCGCTCTTTTAAATAATTTTTATCTACAATAAGTGTTTGATATTTATTAAGTTGCGAATGCATAGCAGTCTTAATAGGGTAAACACCATAATCAGTTGCTGTATCTAGCCTTAACTCATCGTAAACTTTATTAGTTACAATATCTTTAATATCATTTTCTGGCAAGTTAGAGCTAAGCTCAATTATCTCTGTAATTAAATCTCTATTAGCCACATAAGATACGACTATATCTTTTCTAGAGCTCTTAATTTTCTCCATTCTAGTAGCAATGCTACCTTTATGTGAGTAGAAGCTATTATTATATAAATCTGCAGTAATAACTGATTTTCTAGTTTTGTAATCCACCATTAATTCCTATTAAAACTATAATCTTTAGTGATTATATATGTTTTAATATTAATTAATACTTAAATTTCGCTTATAAATAAACTTAAGTTAAAAAATATAACCCAAATCCTCTAAGAAAGTCTTATTTTTACTCCAACCTTTCTTAACAGTTACATTTAAATCAAGGTATATTTTCTTACCAGAAAACTCCTCCATCTGCTCTCTTGCATACTTACCTACCCTCTTAATGCTTTGTGCACCTTTGCCTATAATCATTCTTTTTTGTGTATCTTTTTCTACCACAATAGAGGCTGTTACAACATCTAAGTTATCGTCTTCTTTTATCTTATCTATTACAACATCGCTCTCGTAAGGTATCTCATCGCTTACCTTTTCGAAAATTGCTTCTCTAATTAGCTCTTTATAGATATCTCTAATATTTTCTGTAGTTAATATTTCGCCATCGTAAAGCCATGGGTGCTCTGGTAAGTATTTTGCAACCTCATCTAAAAGCATCTTCTTTGTAACACCACCTCTTTTAACCGAAAATGGTATTATCGCCTCAAACTCGCTTGCAAACTTATTGTACTCTTGTAGTTTCTCTAGCACTCTTTTATTATCTACTCTATCAACTTTTGTTAAAAGTATAATATGCGGCACATTTTTGTTTTTTCTAAGTTCTAAAAACTCTTCGTAGTGGCTTACTGGGTCGTTAGCTGGTGCTAAGAAAATATGTAAATCGCTATCACCAAGTGCTTTTAGCGCCTCTTCTAACATAAATTGGTTAAGCAACTTCTCTTTTCTATGAATTCCTGGCGTATCCACAAACACAACTTGCGTATCGTTATGGGTAACTATTATATTCATTCTTTTTCTAGTTGCCTGAGCCTTTTTAGAAACCATAGCAAGCTTATACTCACTTAAAAAGTTAAGCAGAGTACTCTTACCTGCATTTGGTCTACCTACTACGGCTACAAAGCCACATTTTTGAATACTATTCAACTTATTCCCTTATATTAAAGTATGTATCTAGTAGTGTCTTCACTCTGCACAAGTTCGCCTAGCTTCTGATCTACTAACTCTTTTTTAATCTCTACTTCGCCACTTAGTGTATCGGCTTCAAAACTTATATCTTCTAGTAGCCTCTCCATTACAGTGTGTAGTCTTCTTGCGCCTATATCTTCTGTTTTTTCGTTAGCAATAGCACTATATTTTGCAATTGCTCTTAGTGCCTCTTCTTCGAAGTTAAGCTCTAAATCTTCTACTCCTAAAAGTGCAACATACTGCTTAACTAGCGAATTCTCTGGCTCTGTTAAAATTCTGTATAGTGTCTCTTGAGTTAAAGAGTCAAGCTCTACCCTTAGCGGAAAGCGCCCCTGAAGCTCTGGTATTAAATCGCTTGGCTTACTTAAGTGGAAAGCCCCAGCTGCTATAAATAAGATATGGTCAGTATCTAACTGCCCTATTTTTGTCTTTACACTAGAGCCCTCTACTATTGGTAGTAAATCTCTTTGCACACCCTCTTTACTTGGGTCTTGGCGCGAATTAGAGTTTGCAGATACTGCTACTTTATCTATTTCGTCAATAAATATAATCCCCCCACTTTGTGCCTTTTGCATAGCTACTTGTTTTAACTCTTCTTCGTTAAATAGCTCTTTTTGTGCCTCGAACTCAAGTAGTTTTTTTGCCTCTTTAACACTTACTTGCTTCTTCTTTTTCTTGTTCATTCCGCCAATTACTTGTATAATAGACTCTTGAACCTCTGCCATCTCTGGTGGTACATTACCGGCACTTGATACATCTATAGATTTACCACTAACTTCTATCTCTACTTTTAAGTCATCTAACTCGCCATTAGCCAGCTGCTCTTGCTTTTTAGCAAACAATCTATCGTAATCAGCCTGCTTAGCTTCTGTTGCACCTTGTGGTAGGGGTGGTAGTAACTTTTCTATTATCTTATTCTCTACATACGCTTCTATTTTATCTTTATTAGCTTCTGATGCCTCTTTTTTAGCAATAGATAGTGCCTCTAGAGCTAAATCTCTAACCATAGACTCTACATCTCTACCTACAAAACCAACCTCTGTATATTTACTAGCTTCTACTTTTATAAATGGCATACCCATCATTTTTGCTAATCGTCTTGCAATCTCTGTTTTACCAACACCAGTACTACCTATCATTAAAATATTCTTTGGTGTAACCTCTTGCGCCATAGTACTATCTAGTTGCATTCTACGCCATCTATTTCTTAGTGCAATTGCAATTACTCTTTTTGCATTAGCCTGCCCTATTACATATTTGTCTAAATATTCAACAATCTCTTTAGGTGTCATATTGTTACTATTCACTACTTTAACTCCAGTGTCTTTATATTTGTATTTGTATAAATGCATAGCTCGCCTGCAATTTGCAAGCTCTCTTTAACTAAATCTAGTGGCTCTAAATTACTATGCTTCTTTAGAGCTCTTGCCGCACTTATTGCAAAGTTTCCGCCACTTCCAATAGATGCTAACTCTCCATCTTCTGGCTCAACAACATCGCCTGTTCCACTAAGTATAAATATGTGCTCTTTATTTAACACTAGCATCATGGCTTCAAGCTGTCTTAAGTGCTTATCGCCTCTCCACTGCTTTGCAAACTCTACAACCGACTTTAATAAATCGCCTCTTTTTTCGCTAAGTATCGCCTCGAACATATCAAAAAGTCTAAAAGCATCTGCTGTGCTTCCTGCAAAGCCACCTAGTACTTTACCATCGTGTAGTGTTCTAATTTTTGTAGCATTACCTTTAAGTATCGCATTACCAAATGTAACTTGCCCATCTCCGCCTATTACAGCACCCTTATCGCACTTATATGCAAGTATCGTTGTTGCTTCAAACATTACTCTACACCAACTACTTCTGCTTTTAGTGTTGCATGAATACCATGCCCTAGCTTAATATCTATCTCGTGTAGTCCCTCTGCTTTAATTGCCTTTTTAAGGTTAATAGACTTCTTATCTATCTCTACACTCCACTGCGACTTTAGCTCGTCTGCAATATTGGCACTTGTTACAGAACCCTTAATACCAATTGGTGCACTCTCTCTTTCTATTTTTAAAGTCTTAGACTCTATTTGTGCTTTATAGCCATTTAGCTTATCAAGCTCTGCTTGTAGTTGCGCTGCCTCTTTAGCTTTTTGCTCTTCGAAATTGGCTAAAACCTCTGGCGTTGCTAATTTAGCTAACCCTTTGTTAATTAAAAAATTTTGCCCATAACCATCTTTAACATCTTTAACATCGCCAGCTTTTCCTAAACTTTTTACATCTTTTATTAATAATACTTTCATCATCTTATCCTTTCTTTAATACTTTTTGTAGTATTTTACCTAAAATAATTAATATTATAACATAATGCACAAAGGATAGTAATGTTTATAGATTTCAAAATAGATAATTTAAAAGATTTTCCAAAAGAGCTAGATACTCTACTAAACTCTCAAAAAGAGCAAATTAACAATATTGCAGCAAATGCCACAACTTACCAAGAGTGTATAAAACAGCTAGATAATCTAAACGAAGAGCTAGATAGATTTTTTACGCCTCTAAGCCACCTAAATAGTGTACTAAACTCTAAAGATACACAAACAGCTTACGAAGAGTCTATACCCCTACTATCTAAATTCTCTAGCTTCGTATCGCAAAACGAAGAGCTATATAAAAAGATATGCTCTCTAAAGGGGCAAAACGACTTAGAAAACAGAGTACTAGAGCTAGAAAAAAGAGACTTTGCACTCTCTGGCGCAAACCTAAACAAAGAAGATAAAAAAACACTAGAAGAGATAAACCTAAACCTAAGCAACCTTAGTAACCAATTTAGCCAAAATCTACTAGATGCCACTAACTCTTACGAGCTAATTATAGAAGACGCAAAAGATGTAGAGGGCATTACCCAAAGCGACTTAGAACAAGCAAAAATAGATAAAGATGGCAAAACTTACTGGCGCTTTACACTACAGATGCCAAGCTACATTGCATACCTTACATATGGACCAAATAGAAGCATTAGAGAAAAGCTATACAAAGCATACAACACAAGAGCCCCTCAAAATCAAGAGATAATAGATAAACTTTTAGAATTAAAGCAACAAAAAGCAAAACTTTTAGGCTTTAGCTCGTATGCCGAGTATGCTCTACAATCTAGAGATGCTACAAACGAAAATAGCGTTTTAGAGTTTTTAACTAGCCTACTAAACGCCTCTAAAGAGCAAGCTAAAAAAGATATACAAGAGCTAAAAGATTACGCAAATAAACTAGACAATCTACAAGATTTACAACCATACGATGTTGCCTACTACAGCGAAAAACTAAAAAAAGAGAAATTTAATTTCGACGAATCTCAAACAAAACCATACTTCGAGCTAAATAGAGTACTAGATGGTATGCTAAGCTTAATTAGCAAGCTATTTAATGTTAAATTTGTTAGCGCAAACACACCAACATGGCACGAAAGTGTAAAAGTTTACGACATTTTAGAAGATTCAAAGACTATTGCTAGAATATACTTCGATTTAGAAGCTAGAGAGAGCAAAAGAGGAGGCGCATGGATGCACAACTGGCAAAGCCACTATATTAATAACAACAAAACAAACCTAGCCTCTGCATTTGTTGTAGCAAATTTTGCACCAAGTTCAAAAGAGCAACCAAGCCTACTAAGACACAACGATGTAGTAACATTATTTCACGAAATGGGGCACGCAATTCACCATCTATTTAGCAAAGTGCCAGAGCGCTCTGTTAGCGGTGTAGAAGGTATTGCTTGGGATGTTGTAGAGTTTCCGTCGCAATTTTTAGAGAACTTTGCATACGAAGCAGAAATTCTAAAAGAGTTTGGATACCACTACAAAACAAACGAGCCAATAAGCAACG
>CAZFCZ010000015.1:0-8954 GCA_964517485.1 uncultured Nitratifractor sp.
AACAAATAGACCTAAAACTTTTAGAAGAAAAAACTCCAAATGACTTTCAAGAATATTTACAAGTTAAAGAAGCCGTGATACCCACATCGTTCCTCACCTTAGCCGTTATAGGTCAATATTTCTAAAACTTAAATTTAAACAAACTCTTAAATTATTATAGTATGATAAAAGTATGAATTAAATATTACTAATATTAAAGAGTTTAATTATGGTAAGAAAAACAGTAGCAATAAAAGATGATTTATTTCACAATTTGGAACTAAATAATATTATAAATCAGTATCAATCATTTTCAGAATTAGTATCAAATGCCTTACAGCTATTAATAGAAAAACAAAAAAAAGAACAATATAAATTAGCGATGATAGAAGCTTCAAAAGATAAACTTTACATTAACGATATGAAAAATATTGAAAATGAATTTCAATACTCAGATTTCGAGAATATTAAATGAATCAATATGATATATATTTAGCAGATTTAAATCCAACTGTTGGTAGAGGGCAATTTGGGAAAAGACCAGTTTTAATTATTTCAAATAATTATGAAAATTTACTTGATGTAGTTACAATAATTCCTATTACTTCTTTGAAAGATGGAAGAAAAATATATCCTAATGAGTTATTATTGAAAGATGAACTTGAAAAGCCATCAATATTATTGTGTCAACAAATTAGAACTATTTCAAAAAGTAGATTAATTAAAAAACTAACCTCTATTAATAATTATATTACTCAAAAGAAAATAATAGATATACTTTGTCTAAGATTTGAAGATATGGGTTAATAATTTGTCACACAAATATCAAACAAGTTTCCTAAAGATTATATAGCTGTTTGATATTTTAGCATTTTAACCTCATAATTACCGAAGCAGAACATATCGGTGTAAGCAGACAGGCTATTATCGAAACTTGGTTAGCATATAAAATATAATGCAAATAGAGCAACTTAAAACTGCTGTATAACAACACTTTACAGCCAATAATAAACCTTAACTGGTTCTAATTAGCTCAAGTTCACCGTTAGAGAAAGAATATTTATGATACAATACATCAATACATCACTACGCAAAGGAGATAATTGTGCATAGACTAAATTTAACAATAGATGAATCATTATATGAACAAGCTAGGGCATTTAGTTTCATTGAAAAAAAATCAATTTCTCAAATAGTTAGAGAAAGTTTACATGAGTACCTTTCAAAAAATACTAAAATCAAACAACAAGCTAATTTAATACTAGAAGCAGATGATGAAAAAGAAATTTTATCAATATTAGCTAATGAGGAATTTACTTCACACGATGATTTCAAAGCTAAATTTAACTTATGAAAATATCATATTCTAAAACTTTTGAAAAGAAGTTTTCAAAATATGATAGAAAACTTCAAGAAAAAATATTTTATGCAATTCAAAATTTACCAAATGGAGATATTAAGAGATTAACAGGTAATGACATACCTCCAATTTATAGAATTAGAATATCAAAATATAGAGTATTGTTTCATATGAATAAAGAAGAAATACAAATATTAAAAGTTGATAGCAGAGGTGATATTTACAAGTAGTACAAATTGTCTAACAAATCACAGAAATCGAACAAGGCTATACTGTGATTTTTCTAGCTTTTTATATCATAAAGCTACTAGTAACAAATATCGTATCTTTGTTTTATAAGGCTTAAAGTTTGTTCTAAGTGCTTTAAGTTATTATAATCTTATTTAAAAAGTTACTAACTACATATATAATGCCCCTAAAATCTAAGACAGTAATTCAGTAAAATTTATTTTCAAAAAAGTTAAAATAATAAGAATTATGGAGATGAAATTATGAGTAGAAAAAAAGGTAAGACTTACAGTGCTGAACAAAAAACAAAGATAGTTTTAGAGATGCTAAAAGAGGAGATGACAACAAGTCAATTAACATCTAAGTATGGGGTAACTTCTCAGTCATTAGGGAAATGGAAACAGCAGTTCTTAGAGAATGCCTCTTTGGCATTTGATGTTGGTGGAGATTATATTTATTTTTAGTAATAATGACTATTAAAGCATTTTATCCCAAAAATGTATTTGCATAAAAAAACATAACAAAACATTTGGTAGAAATATTTCTAATACATCCCGAATTTAAATCGGGGTTGGGCGTTGAAAATCTATTTTTTTAGTACTATATAAAGCCTTTAATTTTTTGTATTTTGTGGCAAAAAGCTAATTTGATATATTTTTTGAGCAAATTAAATTGTATTATATTCTTTGTAAAGCCTTACATTAGGCACACTGCAAGTATTGCAAAAAATACTTATATTGAGTATTATTTATACATATGATAAATTTATTTTAATTTAATATAAAAAATAAACTTTCTCTCTATTTTTGTAATTTATAATAACATATTGTAATAATTTTTATTACGATATATTAACTTAATCGATTTAATACTTAGGGTTAAGGCCTTTATATAAAGGTTTAGATTAGCTTTAGTATTAACTCTAAATATTAAACATAGATTACAATTCTATATACTTGGAGGTAAATATGGATAGTCCTGATGTAATCTCGACAGATGTCTTGATTGTAGGTGCTGGCCCTTCTGGTTTGGCTACTGCTATAGCTTTAGCAGATGGTTTAAAAAGCAGAGGAATAGATAAGAAAGTAATGGTAATAGAAAAAGGTGCGTCAGTTGGTAGCCACACGCTATCTGGTGCGGTAATAGATACTAAGATTTTTAGTAAGCTTCTTCCAAATGTTGATTTAAGCGAAATTCCACTAGATTCTAAAGTAACTAACGATAAAACACTATTTTTAACAGAGAGTGGAAGCAATGCATTGCCGTTTCATCCGCCATATATGAACAACATAGGTTTACATAGTGCATCTATTTCTAAACTATGCAGATATTTAGCAGAGATTGCAGAGCAAAAAGGTGTAGAGATTTACACAGGATTTGCTGTAGAAGATGTAATATATAAAGATGGCAATGTAGCAGGAGTTAAAACAAAAGATACTGGTGTTGACCATCATGGCGAAAAACTTAAAAATTATCAAGCTGGTACAGTAGTAGAAGCTGCAATAACAGTTTTAGCAGAAGGTACAAGAGGTAGCGTAGCTAAAAAAGTTATAAGTGCACTAAATTTAGATGCTGGTAAAAACGAGCAAATTTACTCTTTAGGTGTTAAAGAGCTTTGGAGCGTACCAGAGGGTAATATAGAAGCTGGTACTGTGTATCATACAATGGGGTATCCGCTAAAGAATAACTCGGAGTTTGGTGGTGGCTTTATTTATGGGCTTAAAGATAACAAAGTAGCACTTGGTTTAGTTGTAGGTTTAGACTATAAAGACCCAAGTTTCGATGTACATGCAGCAATGCAAGTATGGAAGCAACACCCATTTGTAGCTAAAATTTTAGAAGGTGGAAAGCTAGAAGAGTTTGGTGCAAAAACCTTGCCTGAGGGTGGTTACTACTCGATGCCAAAACTATACGATGACAACTTATTAATAGTTGGAGATAGTGCTGGTTTCTTAACAGTTGCAAGATTAAAGGGTATTCACCTAGCAATCGAATCTGGTATATTAGCTGCTCAAGCTGCTGTAAAAGCTTTAGTTAGTGGCGATACTTCGGAGAAGATGCTATCTAATTACCAAGAGCTATTTGAAAGCTCTAATGCCAAAGATGAGCTTTATAAAGCAAGAAACTTTAGACAAAGCTTTACAAAAGGTATGTTTATTGGTGGCTTAAACTTTGCTGCTCAGCTATTTACTGGTGGTGCAGGAATTTTAGGTAAATTAAAGACAGAAAGAGATAACGAAACACTTATAGAGCTAAATAAAGTTGCAGTACCATTTAAAGAGAGATTTGCAGACAAATTAGAGTTTGATAAGAAATTAACTTTCGATAAAGTTACAGATGTATTCTACTCTAAAGCAAATCACGACGAAGAGCAACCTTGCCATTTAGTAATTAATAATGAGGCTAGCTATAAAAATATAAATATCGAAAAATATGGTGCACCAGAAGCTGCATTTTGCCCTGCCGAAGTGTACGAGCTACACACAGATAAAGAGGGTAATAAAGAGCTAAGAATACATGCAGAAAACTGTGTTCATTGTAAAACTTGCGACATTAAATCGCCTGGAGCTGGTATTACTTGGAATACTCCATATGGTGGCGATGGCCCTGATTATTCACAAATGTAAAAGGAGGAGATAATATATGACAATAATTAGTTTAATGAAGCAAGTTCCTCTTCCATCAGAGATGAGAATGGGTGATGACGGATTAATGGACAGAACAAAAGCTAAATCTATAATTAATGTAGATTGTAGTTTTGCTCTAGAGGCAGGTTTACAGTTTAAAGCTGAGAACCCAGATGCAAAGTTAATAGTATGTTCTATGGGGCCTCCATCTTTTGAAGAGTCTCTTAAAAGAGCACTATCAATGGGTTACGATGAAGCTTATCTACTAAGCGACAGAAGACTTGGTGGTTCAGACACATATGCAACTGGTTTAGCGCTAGCTACACTACTTAGACACTTAGGTTATGGCAAAGGATTAGACGAAGACTTTGTAGTAGTTGCAGGGCGCCAAACAAGCGATGGCGATACAGCGCATGTTCCTTCGCAAGTTGCAGAGAATTTACATATTCCTCAGGCTACATTTGTAGAGGTTGCAGACTTAAAAGGTAGCAATATCGAAGCAAAAAGAATTATAGAGGGTGGTTACCAAATGATGAAATTACCTCTACCTTGTATGCTATCGTTTACTCCAACTGGTATTCCACCAAGAAGACCAAGCTTAAGTGGTGCAATTAAGGCTAAAAATAGCGAAATAACAATGTACAACATTGATGATATTAACTTAAGCGACGAAAACATTGGCTTAAGCGGTTCGCCAACAATTGTTGCAAAAGTTGCAAATATAAAAAGCGAAAGAGCACCAGTTAAAATGAGCCAAGGCAATAGCGAGAGCGAGCTTGTTAACTCTTTAGTAGAAAATATTAAATCTGGTAAAAATACACTAGAAGTTAAAGAGAAAAAAGCTAAAAAAGCACCTAAAAGACCAGAAGGTTTCGAAGATGTTGACTTTAGAGATGGCGCAAGTGGTATATTAACATGGGCAGAGGTTGCAAATGGGCAAATTACACAACCATCACTAGAGCTACTAACACCTGCTAGAGACTTAGCAAACCAGCTAGAAGATGGCACGAAAGTAATGACTCTTCTAATAGGTAAAGATGTTAAAGATTTAGCTAAAGTTTTAATAGCACACGGTAGTGATGAGGTAATAGTAGTAGAAGACGATAGATTACAAGAGTATCAAATTCTTCCATTTGCTGAAACATTTGCACAGCTTATTAAGGAGCGTAATCCAGAAATTGCACTATTTGCAGCAACAACAGCAGGTAGAGAGCTAGCTCCAAGAATTGGTGTTAAAACAGACAGTGGTGTAACAGCAGACTGTACAGCACTAGAGATTGGCGAGCATATTAACAGAAAAGCCAAAAAGATTTTTGCTCCAATTTTAGAGAGTAGAAGACCAACTTATGGCGAGAGTAAGCTAGCTACTATTTTAGGTTTTGTTTGTCCACAAATATCTACTGCAAGAGCAGGAACATTCGAAGTACCAACTCCAGATGAAAGCAAAGAAGGTGTTATAACAGAGTTTACACCTAAATTGTCTGACGATACTTTTGTAACAGAAATTATAGACACAGTAAGAGGCGAAAGTGGACTACAGAGTCTATTTGATGCAGAAATTATTGTAGCAGGTGGTAGAGGCGCAACTAGTGATGATTTAGCACTTGTAAAAGAGTTAACAGAGGCTCTAAAAGAGCAAGGCATTAAAGCAGAATGGGCTTGTAGCCGACCAGTAGTAGACGACGGTACTGCAGAGTACGCAAGACAAATTGGACAAACTGGTAAAACTGTAAGGCCAAAAGTTTATGTAGCAATTGGTATTAGTGGTGCTGTTCAGCATATTGCTGGTATTAAAGAGTCAGAGACTATTGTAGCAATTAACCACAACGCAAAAGAGTCTATCTTTGCAAATGCAGACTTTGGTATAGTTGGCGAATACGAAGAGGTAACAGCAGAGTTAATTCAAAAAGTTAAAGATGGATTCACATTTGGCATAGAGCCTTCTAAAAGTTAAGGAGAATTGTATGGTAGGAAGAAAAGTAGCAATAGTAGGAGCAGGAGCAGTAGGCGCAAGCGCAGCTTATGCTCTTGCACTTAGTGGGACTTGTCATGAAATTTTACTTTACGATATTGTGCCAGAGGTTGCAATTGGTAAAGCAATAGATATTGCACAATCGACTAATTATGCTCCAAGAGGAACAGTGGTAAAAGCTGCACTAAAGCCAGAAAACTTAAAAGATTGCGATGTAGTTGTAATTACAGCTGGTGTTCCAAGAAAAAAAGAGATGACAAGAGCAGATTTGCTAAATATTAATGCAAATATTGTAAAAGAGGTATCTGAAAATATTAAAAAATACTCTCCAAATGCTATTGTATTGTGTGTATCAAACCCACTAGATGTAATGACATATGTTGTTCATAAAGTAACTGGCTGGGAGAGAAACAGAGTAATTGGTATGGGCGGGGCACTAGATAGCTCTAGAATGGCTTACCAAATACACAAAAAAGTTGGCTTTGGCGCTGCACAAACTAGAGCAATGGTAATTGGTGATCATGGCGAAAATATGATACCTTATCCAGAAATTACAAATGTTGGTGGTGTGCCACTTTCGCAAATTGTATCTAAAGAAGATATGGACGAAATAATTGCAAAAACAAAAGATGGTGGTGCAGAGATAGTTAAATATCTAAAAACATCAGCATTCTACGCACCAGGTCGTGCAATTTCTGCAATGGTAGAGTCTATTTTAAGCGACGAAGAGAAGGTTATTCCAAGCTGTGCAATGCTAAATGGCGAATACGGCTACGAAGATATTACAATTGGTGTTCCATGCGTAATTGGTGCTACTGGAATAAAAAAGGTAATAGAGCTAGATTTAGATACTGAAACTAAAGAGAAATTTGCTAAATCTGTAGAGTCTATAAAAAGTGGTATAGACATTTTAAAAAATAGCGGCTTTTTTGACTCTTAATATAAAGGTGGTAATTACCACCTAAATAACTACTTATATAAGCTTTATCCATATATTGGCTTATTACTATAATTACATTTTTTTTAAAATAAAAACTATAATTTATAACCTCTATTTAAAGCTATTAAAAATAAAAAATATTGTAATATTACAGGCAAATTAAAAAGGAGTAGCTATGAAAAGTGTTAGTATAGATAGTTTAATTATCAATAGTGCTGTTGCAAATTTTTTACATAGCTACTCTGTAGCTATAGAACTTTTTAAAAAAGTTGTTAAAAAAGCTTGCCATTGCAATAAGATATTTTTGCGTAAAACAAGACTTATTTTAATGCTAAATCACTTTATTCCACGATGCCCATATTACTGCACATACTTTGCATTTAGGCGCAGTGGAATTCACCCTCCTAAATTTTCATAATTTAATCTAAAATATTATTTACTGTTAAGTTAAAAGGTGTTGTATTGCCAGTTGCTATACAACTATTAAGCATATTTTATTGCTTATGTTTTAAGAAAAAAAGGATTATTTATGAATAGTTACACTATTGGATTCCCAAGAATTGGAGAAAAAAGAGAGTTAAAATTAGCACTAGAGAGCTTTTGGAGCGGCAAAAGCAGTTACGAAGAGCTTACACAGAGAGCAAAAAGTTTAAGAGTAAAACATTTAAATTATCAAAAAGAAGCAGGTATAGATTTAATAAGTATTAACGATTTTTCGCTTTATGATAATATGCTAGATTTAGCTATTACATTGGGTGCGATACCTGCAAGATTTAAAGATTTAAGCGACAACGAGTTATATTTTTCTATGGCAAGAGGTAACAAAAATTATGTTGCAATGGAGATGACAAAGTGGTTTAATACAAATTACCACTATATTGTGCCAGAGCTTACACCAAAAGACGAGTATAAATTAAATGCTTCTAAAATTATAAACGAATATAAAGAGGCAAAAGAGCTTGGCATTAAACCTAAAGTTAATATTATTGGTCCAATAACATTTTTAGCACTATCTAAAAGAGTTGATAGAGGCGATACATACGAGCTTCTTGGTAAAATTTTACCAATATACGAAGAGCTTTTAAAAGAGATATCTAAACTAGATACAGATATTTTAGTACAAATAGACGAGCCACATTTCGTAAGAGAACTAGAGCCAAAAGAGTTAAGCCTTATAAAGCCAACTTACGACAAACTAGCAAGTGTAAGTAGTAATTTAAAAATAGTAGTTGCAACATATTTCGAGCACTCTTGCGAAGCTACTAAAATTTTAGTTAATACGCCAATTTACGCTCTTGCATTAGATTTTGTTTTTGGTAAAGAGAATTTAAATACTCTAGAGATAATTGCAAATAAAAATAAAAAACTATTTGCTGGTGTTGTAGATGGCAGAAATATATGGGTAAACAACATAGAAAAAAGTCTGCAAATATTAGAAGATATTGCAAAAGTTATAAAAAAAGAAGATATTTTTATAGGTAGCTCTTGCTCTTTACTACATACTCCATTTACTCTAGAGTACGAAGAGAAACTAAGTAAAGAGATTAAAAGTTGGCTATCGTTTGCAAAAGAGAAATTAAACGAAATTAAAATAATAGAAAAGATTTTTAAAAACGGTCAAGATAGCTTAAGTAGCAAACTTAAAGATATTTTAGAGCAAAACAGACAAGCAAATATTACAAGAAAAAGCGCCGAAATTATCCACGATGTTAAGGTGCAAAAAAGAGTTAATAGCGATTTTAAATTGCAAAGAGACGATAGCTTTGAAGATAGAATAAAAATTCAACACGAAGTGCTAAAGTATCCTACTTTGCCAACAACGACAATCGGCTCTTTTCCGCAGACTCA
>CAZFCZ010000016.1:0-26382 GCA_964517485.1 uncultured Nitratifractor sp.
GCTTTAGTTAAAGGTACTTCATTTGCAGCTCCTTGGATTGCTAGAAAAATGTCATATTTAATTGATATATTAGGTTTGAGCAGACAGGTTGCAAAAGCATTACTAATTCATTCTGCTACTGGATGGACAAAAGAACAATATAGTCCTACACTTGTTGGTCATGGTATAGTTCCTAAAAGAATAGAGGATGTTGTGTATTGTGCTGATGATGAGATACAATTTATCATAGAGGGAATATCTGAAAAATACGATTCATATAATTACAAAATACCGGTACCGGTTACAAAAGAAAAACATCCATTTATTGCGAAAGCTACACTTTGTTATTTCCCGGCCTGTTCAAGAAATCAAGGTGTTGATTATACAAATACAGAACTAGATATCAAATTTGGTAGACTGGATAATAAAGGAAGAGTAAAATCTATAAATAACAATTATCAAACAGAAGAATTTAGTCAACACACTTGGGAAGAAGATGCTAGAAGGATTTTTAGGAAATGGGACAATATAAAGCACATAAGAGAAGTTTATACAAGTAGGAATAAAGATAAAAAAGCTTATGACAATCCTTTATGGGGTCTTAGTCTTAAAACAAAAGAAAGACTTGAAGAAAGGTTCGGAGAAGGACTTAAATTCGGTGTAGTTATAACTTTAAAAGAAATTCATGGGGTTAACAGAATTGAAGAATTTATTCAAAATGCTCAACTAAAAGGTTGGATAGTTAATAAAATAGATATAGATACAAGGATTGATATTTATAATATTGCTGAAGAAGAGATAGAATTTGAATAAAAATAGTTATTAATGATGGTGTAAAAACAACTGTGTAAATCTAAAAATATTTAATTTATTATATAGTTTTTAAAGTAAAACATGGATACAAAAAGCAGGTAAAAAATGGAGCTATTGTTGAATATGCACCTTTTTATGTTGCAATACATGAGTTATATTAAAATTACTTTTTAGATACCTCGTTCGTTAGATATAATAGGTAGAAAGTTTACATAGAAGATAGTATATATTATAAAAGTTATTAAAATATAACTCTAAGCTTTTTACTAAATATGGCAATACGCAAGTAGCCATCGTAACTAAATGATAATTTTGCTAAAATAGCGTTAATAATAATGCAAGGTATAATTGTGGCTATAGATATAGAAAATAGTATAAAAAATTTAATTAAAAAGCGTATATTAGTTGTAGATGGGGCTACTGGGACTCAGATACAAAATTTAGACATTCCTAATAGTGCGTGGATAGACGATAAGGGGCAAGTGCAAGAGGGGTGTAACGAGTTGCTTAATGCAACTGCACCAGAGCTTATGAAGAGTGTGCATAACGCTTATGCAAAGGCTGGGGCTGATTTAATTAAAACTAATACTTTTGGAACTATGCCATGGGTGCTTGATGAGTACGATATGGGGCACAGATGCTACGAGCTATCTAAAAAGGGTGCACAAATTGTAAAAGAGATTTGCCAAAAGTACTCTACGCCTGATAAGCCTCGTTTTGTGCTGGGTTCTATTGGTCCAGGAACAAAGTTACCTAGCCTTGGGCATATAGATTACGACGAAATGTTTGCAGGGTATAAGCAGACGGCTTTAGGGTTAATAGATGGTGGGGTAGATGTGTTTTTGCTAGAGACTTGCCAAGACCCGCTGCAGATTAAAGCTGCAATTCATGGCTGCGAGGCTGCAAATAAAGAGCGAGATATTAAAGTGCCAATTATGGTTTCGGTAACTATTGAACTAAGTGGAACTATGCTTATAGGAACCGATGCAACTACTATTGTAACAATACTAGAGCCTTTTGACATACTAAGCCTTGGCTTTAACTGCGGTACAGGTCCAGAGCAGGTTAAAAAGCATTTAAAGGTAATTAGCAAGCTTTGGCATAAGCCAATTTCTATTAGTGCAAATGCTGGTTTACCGCAAAATAGGGGAGGCTACACATACTACCCAATGGGGCCAGACGAGTTTACCTCTAAGCAGTTAGAGTTTACAGAGTTTAATGGCGTTAGCTTTTTGGGTGGCTGTTGTGGTACTACGCCTCAGCATATTTTTGCTTTACAAAAAGCGGTAGCAAATATTACCCCAAAAGCGCCAAGTGGTAAAATAGAGCCAAGTGTTGCGTCGCTTTTTAACACTACAGAGCTTTTTATAAAACCTGCACCACTGCTTATTGGCGAGCGAAGTAATGCAACAGGCTCTAAAGCATTTAGAGAGCTAATAATTGCCGAAGACTACGAAGGAACTCTTACAGTTGCACAAGCACAAGTGCGAGATGGTGCGCACTGTTTAGATGTTAATGTAGAGTTTGCAGGGCGCGATGGCTCTAAAGATATGAAAGCAGTAATGCAGCTATATAACCAAAAGGTGCCATTGCCACTTATGCCAGATGCCACAAGAGTATATACTATGGAAGAGGGCTTAAAGTGCATTGGTGGAAAGCCAATTATAAACTCGGTAAACTTAGAAGATGGCGAAGAGAAGTTTCATGCAATTTGTAGGCTTGCTAAAAAGTATGGCGCGGCTTTAGTTTGCCTAACGATAGACGAAAAGGGTATGGCAAAAACTAAAGAAGATAAAGTAGCACAAGCCGAGCGAATGTACGATATGGCTGTAAATATGCACGGTATTGATCCTAGAAATTTAATTTTTGATACACTTACATTTACTGTTGGCTCTGGAGACGAAGAGTATAGAGATGCAGCCATACAAACGCTAGGTGCAATTAAAGAGCTACATGCAAGGCACCCCGAAGTTGGTACAACGCTTGGGCTTTCTAATATATCGTTTGGGCTTAGTGCACATGCAAGAAGGTTTTTAAACTCGGTATTTTTACACCACTGTGTTAAAGCTGGGCTAACTACTGTTATTATTAATGTTAAGCATATAGTACCACTTAGTAAGATGAGCCAAGAAGATATAGCAATTTGCGAAGAGTTGCTATTTAGCCCAGATGACCAGTCTTTATTTAAGTTTATAGAGCACTTTAGCGATGTGCAAATAGACGATAGCGCTACAGACGAAGAGTTTTTAGCTCTGCCAACTGAAGAGAAGATTAAAAAGCTTTTAAAAGATGGCGATAAAGATAGAATGATTCCACTTGTAGAAGAAGCAAGAGAAGAGATTCATCCAGATACGATTGTAAACGAGATTTTAATAGACGCCATGAAAGAAGTAGGCGAGCTATTTGGCTCGGGGCAGATGCAACTACCGTTTGTTTTGCAAAGTGCCGAGACTATGAAAACAACAGTTGATTACCTAAACCCCTACCTTACTAAACAAGAAAAAGAGACAGACACAACGCTTGTAATTGGTACTGTAAAAGGCGATGTGCATGATGTTGGTAAAAACTTAGTAGATATTATACTTAGCAATAACGGCTTTAAAGTAATAAATGTTGGTATAAAAGTAGAGCTAGATACATACTTAAAAAGCATTAAAGAAAATAGTGTACAAGCAATTGGAATGAGTGGATTGCTAGTTAAATCTACAGCTGTAATGAAAGACAACTTAGAAGAGATGGCAAAGCTAGGTATTGAGATACCAGTGCTACTAGGTGGCGCTGCACTTACAAGAAGCTTTGTAGATGATTTTTGCCGCCCAATATATAAGGGGCCTATATTTTACTGTCGTGATGCTTTTGATGGCGTTGTGGCAATGAGCAGAATAGAGAAATACAACCAAGACCCAAGTGTTGGCTTAGATACTAAACTTGCTGGAGATTTAGCCAAAAAAGTTGAGCAAAAAGAGAAAAAAGAGGTAGTAATACCGCCTTACGAGCAGATTAAAATGCCAAAAGAGGTTGATATACCAACCCCACCATTTTGGGGCAGAAGAGTGCTTCAGACTAAAGAGATAGACTTAAATATGGTGTTTGATTGGGTAAATAAAAAAACAGTAACTAAGATGCACTGGGGCTATAAGCGTGGTAAGATGGATCCAATAGAGTATAAAAAAATGCTAGAAGATAAAGTTTATCCGCAATACGAAAGACTAAAGCAAGAGTTTTTAGATAAAGGACTTTTTGAGCCAACTATTATTTACGGCTATTACCCTTGCAGAAGCAGTGATGCAGAGCTTTTATTGTTTGATGAAAGCAGAGGCTGGAATATAGATGCAAATGCAAACAAAGAGCCTTTTGAAGATGCTAAAGATAGTGCGATTGTAAAATTTAGCTTTCCACGCCAAAGGCGAAAGCCACACCGTGCTCTAAGTGATTTTTTTAGAAGCGATAGAGACGATGTAATTGCACTAACTTGTGTAAGTGCAGGAGCTAAATTTTCGCAATACGAAAAAGAGCTTTACGATGCAGGTAAATATTTAGAGTATAATATGGTACATGGCTTCTCGGTAGAGCTTGCCGAAGCTTTGGCTGAGGTAGCACATAAGCAGATAAGAATGGATTTAAACATACTAAGAGACGACGAAGGCGCAACACTAAAAGATGTAAGAATGCGCCGATACAGAGGTGCAAGATACTCGTTTGGCTACCCAGCATGCCCAGATTTAGAACAAAACAGAGAGCTATTTAAACTACTTAAACCAGAAGAGTTTGGTATAGAGCTTAGCGAAACATACCAAATGCACCCAGAACAAACAACAACAGCCTTAGTGGTGCATCATAGCGATGCTACATATTATGGGGTTTAGTAAGGCTTAAGCATGAAGGCACTATTCCCGCAAAAGCGGGAAACAATAATAGCTATTTATATAGTTTAAATTATGAAAATTGCATCTCATACAAGAAATTATGAATTGTTAGCTAGCTAACTAATGTACCAATAACCAATACACTAATAACTAATATACTACTAACCCCTCTTAAAGCTTCTAAAAATAAATACTATAATAATAACTTCTGTCAATAGTAGTAAAAAGTGCATATTATATACTTTTTGAGTATTTTGAGTAATGCCATAAAAATTATCTAATACTTTATAAAAGAGGTAGCTTGTTAGCATTCCTGCTAGGCTGCCAAATTGTTTTGCCATATCTACTTTAGAGAGTAGGGTGTTCTCTTTTAATAGTAGGGTTTCGGCTCTAACTAGGTATGAGCCAAATATAAATGTTAGCTGATATCCGCTATAAACTAAAAGGGCAGTAACATAGCCATATGGTTTTAAAAGATAGTAGCTAACCATAAATAAAATTACAAGCTCTACTAATAGAGATATTTTAAAAAAGTAATCTATATTTAAAATTTTTTCGTAAAATTTGGCAATTAGTATCATGCCAAGTGCTAATACAACACCACCAATAGAGTAGATAGAAGGCTTAAGAGGAGCATATATTGTAAATATGCTACCCATAGAAAGCCCTAAAAATAGAGAGTTAAAGAATTTATATTTAATAAACTCTTTAGGGTTAATTTTTAGATTAGAATTTTGCATTTATTCCTACATAAAATGCACGCCCACTTGTAGCATAACCGTTAACATTTTGATACTTTTTATCTGTAATGTTATTTACTTTTAGGTATGCGCTAACATTTTTGTTTATTTGGTAATCTGCACTTAAATTTGCTACAAATACATTGCCTGTTTTTGCAGAAATATTGTGTGTTCCCCACATATACTCTACTCTTTTACCAATATATTGAGCATTTAAGTTAATATGTGTATTTGCTATACCGTAGTAGTCTAGCCCAGCGCTTGCTGTAAATTTTGGTCTTTTTGCTAGTTGATAGCCATCTTCATCTTTTGCATCAAACTTTGTAAAAGATAGGTTGTAAACTAGCTCGTCTGTAATGCTACCTTTATAACCAATCTCGAAACCTTTAATTTTAGAACTTTTATTGCTGTTATAGTAGCTCCAAAGTGTTGAAGAGTATAAAATTTCGTCTTCTATTTTGTTATAAAAGTATGTAAAGCTTAGATTATTGTACTCTAAAGAGATATCGAAACTTTTAATGTTTTCTGGCTTTAATGCAGAGTTTAAGCTGTACTCAAATAGTGATGGTACTCTATAAGCTGTACCGTAGTTAGAGCTAACACTTAAACCATTTTCGAATGTGTGCTTAAGTCCAATTTTGCCTGTAGTTTTGTCTTTAAATTCGCTATAGTGGTCTCTTCTTAGAGTTGCTGTTACTATAGTGTTGTCTATTTTTAAGTTACGAGTAACATAAGCACCTGTAGATTTTAGTTTGTTTTTATTTACAATATCTTTAGACTCTTGCTTTGATATTCCAAATAGTATCTCGCCTTTTTTACAGATAATTTTATTATCTATACCGTACTCTTTATTTTCGCCTTCGAATCTTTTAATCCAACCTTTTGGATCTTTTTTTAAGAATTTAGATTTAGAGAAGTAAACTCTAGAGTAGCTATCGTTAGAGTATTTATGTGTAAATGAGCTATAGATTGTAGAGTCATCTTGTGTTAAGTTATAACCAGCATCATCTGGAGTCATTAAGTCGTAGTCTACACTTGCATCTATTTTTGTGTATTTTAGCTCTAATTTGTCGTTATTTGTAAAGTCGTATGCTATGTTTGCATTATATGTTTTGTTGTTGTAGCTATCGTCTTCGAAATTATCTACATCTTTTGTTTTATCTGTTTTTGCACTAAAACCATCGCTATCTAAGTAACTACCACCTAAATAAACAGATAAATTACCATACTTTTTAGCAAAAGATAGCTGAGCTTTTTTTGTATTGTAAGAGCCGTACTCTAAATTTGCATTAATTGTGCTATCTTTTGTAGCGCTTTTTGTAATAATATTTATAACACCAGCTGCTGCGTTAGAGCCATAAATTCCACTTTGTGCGCCTTTAATAATTTCGATTCTTTCTATATCGCTAATTACTAAATGTGCAATCTCTGCTTGCCCACCAGTAGCTGTTGGGTTATTTGCTTTTACACCGTTAATTAAAACTAAAGTACTTTCGCTATCGAAACCTCTAAGAAAAATAGAGCTCTGTTGCCCAATACCACCACTTTGAGAGATAGAAAGCCCCTTAACTCCACTTAGAGCATCTGCTAGAGTTAAGATGTGTTTCTCTTCTAGCTCCTCTTTTGTAATAACAGTTATATTAGAAGTTGTATCTTTAATATTCTGTTCGCTTTTTGTTGCAGATACAACAATTGTACCTAAATCTATATTTTGCGCTGCTACAATAGAAGTAGCTATTGCTAAGCCTGCTAAGTATTTCATTTTATTCCTTGATATTATTTTAAGTTAGAATTTTACCAGCTATTTATTAAATATATATTAACTATATAGTGGGGCATATGATTTATTTTTTCTCTAGCTGGGTAACTCTTTGTTTTAGTTTCTCTATCTCTTGCATAAGCTCTTTAATTGTTGGCTCTTTTTGCTCTTTTGTTTGAACATTTGGTACTTTAGAACTAAGCTTTATAAAAACTTGCTCTTTGCCATCTACCTCTTTTGTAATGCTTTCTACTTTTTTAGTTTTAACTAGTTTCATTGCGTTAAAAATGCTAATTTTGTTCTTAATTGCGTACTCTTTTAGTGTAATGTAATCTTGCATATTGTCTCCTTTTGCTCTAATTATATTGTAAGTTTTATCTATATCATATACTCTAAATCTAGCAGGTGTGCTTTTGCCTTCGCCTGCGTAGCTAAGCATTAGCGCTTTTGAGCTATTTTTATCTACCCAAGCAATAAACAAACCACTATGTCCTACATTTTTGTACGAATGGTTTATGTGGTATATCCAATCTCCACTTTGAATTTGAGCCATCTTTGCGTAAGGTCCACTTTTTTTGCTTTTAAGTATAGTTATTTTTTTAGCAACATTTGAATTTTTATAAACTCTATTTATATAGTCCCAGCAACTACCTTTAACAACCGTTTTACTCTTTACCATATTTAAAGATGTTTGTAAAATCTTTTTTTTAATAGTAGAGTTTGCATCTTTAATGCTTTGGTTAATTAAGCAACTATATTTAGCTAAGCCAGATAGATCTTTGGCATAAATTGCAACTATTAGTAGTAAAAAAATTGTAACTATTTTCATTATTACTCTTTAGTAAATATTTTAAACATTATATATAAATATTCTCAATATTAAGATAAATTAGGAGTATATTATTTTAATATTTAAAAATATTATATACTCTATTTTACTTTTTTGGTTATAATAGCTCCATGAAAAGTGTATATATAATATTTTTATTAACTTATATTGTTTTTGCTACCGATATAAAAGTAGCAACATATAATGTAGAGAACTTATTTGATAATGTTAATAATGGTACAGAGTATAAAGAGTATAAGCCAAATCAGCACAACTGGAGTAGGGCGATTTTTAATAAAAAGTTGCAAAATATAACCAGAGTAATTTGCGAGCTAAATGCAGATGTACTAGCCCTACAAGAGATAGAGAATAAAAATGCACTAGAGTCTTTGCTAGCTTTGCTAAAACGCTCTGGTTGCGAGTATAAATATAGCGCCATTACAGATAAAAAAGGCTCTGCAATACAGGTTGCTTTAATATCTAAAATCAAGCTAAAATCTAGTAAAAGTATTGTAGTAACAAGACGAAAAAGCGATAGAGATATTTTAGAAGTTACACTAGATTTAGAGCCTAAATTAACTCTTTTTGTAAACCATTGGCGCTCTAAAAGGGCACCAGAGAGTGCAAGGTTAAGGTATGCAAAAGCTTTAGTTAAAAGACTAAATAAGCTACCTTCTAGCCAAGAGTATATAATTTTAGGCGACTTTAATAGTGCATATAACGAGTGTAGCAAAATAACCGAAAGAAACAACGACACAAACGGAATTTGTGGTGTAGATACAATACTTAAGACATATCGCAACAATTCGTTACTAAAACTTAGAGATAAGGCGACATTTCCTTATAACTACAATTTGTGGAGCCAAGCACCATCTCATAAGCGTTGGAGCCACGATTATTATGGCAAAAAGGGTGCACTTGATTCTATAATAATATCTGCAAATTTAGTCGATAATAATGGGTGGTTTTACAAAAGCGATAGTTTTAAAGTATTTAAAAAGCGATACCTATTTAAAAAGCAAAAAAATATGCTAAATGCTTGGGAGTATAAAAACTCTAAACACACTGGCAAAGGCTACTCTGACCACTTGCCAATATATGCCTATTTTAGCAATAGCAAACAAACAGAGCTAAAACACGAAAGTTTATTAGATAAATTATGGAAAACAATCTTACCAAAGCCAACTAACAATAAAAAGCTTTATGCTAAAGAGATAGAGCTAAATAAACTATCTAAAATAAGAGCACTTAAAGAGCCAGTTACCATTAAAAGAGCTTGCGTTATATACAAAAGAGGCGAGACTGGCGTAGTTAAAAATGGTATAAACACTTTACCATTTATGCTCTATAAGTGTGCAGAAGCTGTTAAAGAGGGTAGGTGCTACAAGTTAAAAGTATATAAAAAGAAACGATATTATGGCATAGAAGAGATACTAGATTTAGATATAAAAAAAGAGTTAGATAAAATTAATATTAGTAAATATATAAAAAAGTTTAATATCTTAGAGTTTAAAAATTATAGAGTAGGCGATATTGTTAAAGATATTAAAGGAGTTTATAAAGAGCACTATTTATATATAAATAACAGTAAAATACGGCTATTTGTAAAACAAAAGCGAAAAGGATTGTTAAGAAAAAATAATAAACTATACATAAAGAAAGCACAAATAGGGTATTATAAGGGCGAAAAAGAGTTAATAATTTACTCTAGCAAAGATATACAAAAGGAAGATTAATGCAGTACTATACTTGGATATTGGCGTTTCATGTTATGAGTTTTCTTAGTTGGATGGCTATGCTATTTTACCAGCCAAGACTTTTTGTTTACCATAGCGAAAATGCCGACAATAAAGGCTTTGTAGAGGTTGTTCAGATACAAGAGTATAAGCTATTTAAATATATTGGTGCACCTGCAATGTGGGCAACAGTTTTAAGTGGCTCTACAATGTTATATTTAAATCCTGCATACCTAAGCCAAGGTTGGATGATATCTAAACTTATATTTTTAGCATTTTTAATTGCTTATCACTACTCTTTAGAGTTGCATAGAAAAAAGTTACAAGAGAATGCAAGTTATAAACCAGGTAAATTTTATAGATTTTACAACGAAGTTCCAACGCTTTTAATGATAGGAATAGTTATATTTGTAGTTGTTAAACCATTTTAAGATAAAATACCGTAATTAATAAAAGGATATATATAAATGAGTCACATAGTTGATATAAGTTGTAATAATTTAAACGAGAGCTACGAATTTAAAAAAGTAGCAAAACAAGCAGATGGTGCTGTATGGTACAAGCAAGGAAAAGCAGTTTTATTAGCAACTGTAACAGTAGATAACTCTAGTAGTAGCGAAGATTTTTTACCATTAACTGTACAGTATTTAGAAAAAACATATGCAGCAGCTAAAATACCTGGTGGATTTATAAAAAGAGAGGCAAAGCCTAGCGATTTTGAGACACTAACATCTAGAATTATAGATAGAGCACTTCGTCCACTCTTTCCAAAAGGCTTCTCTAACGAAGTTGTTATAAATGTTACAGTTTTTAGTAGCGACTCTAATGTAGATTTACAAGTTGCTGCATTGCATGCTGCAAATGCTGCTTTACTTGTTTCGTCTTTACCAATTAATAAGTCTATTGCAGCTATTAGAGTTGCAAAGCTTAATAACGAAGTTACGCTAAACCCAACACTTAAAGAGCTAGATAACTCTACACTAGATCTACTTGTAGTTGGTAGTAAAAACGATATAGCTATGATAGAAATGAGAGCAATATCTTCGAGCAAAGATGGCGAGCACTGTGTAAACGAATTGGGCAAAGATGAGTTAGTAGATATTTTAAAAGATACTACAAAAGCTATTGAGGGTGCTTCTAGCGAGTATCTTAATAAGTTTAAAGAGTTTAAATCTAGCAATACAATAGAGATTAACTATAAAGAAGTAGACCCAAAGCTAAACGAGTATATTGCTACAGCTTTTAAAAATAAGCTAACAACTGCAATAGAGAATATCGCTAAAAGCGAAAGATCAGATGCATTAAGTAAGCTTTTAAAAGAGATAGAAGAGAGTGTAGAAGAGAACTCTTCGCTAGAGTTTAGTGCCCAAGAGGTATCTGATGCTTTCTCAAAAGTTGTTAAGCAAAGAGTTAGAGCTATGCTGCTATCTGGTGAGCGTTTAGATAAAAGAGCTTTAAATGAAGTTAGAGATATATCTATAGAGACCAACTTACTACCATCAGTTCATGGCTCAACTTTATTTACAAGAGGGCAGACACAAGCACTTGTTACAGCAACTTTAGGTGATAATAAAGATGCACAAATGTACGAACTCTTAACAAGCTCGAACGCAATGAACGAAAACTTAATGGTGCACTACAACTTTCCACCATACTCAGTAGGAGAGGCTAGATCTATAGGTGCACCAAGCAGAAGAGAGCTAGGGCATGGTAACTTAGCAAAAAGAGCACTAGAGCCAACAGTTATTTTAGAGCAGAATCAGACAGTTAGATTGGTTTCTGAAATTTTAGAGAGTAATGGCTCTTCTTCTATGGCTACAGTTTGCGGTGGCTCATTAGCGCTATTTAGTGCAGATGTTAATGTTGCAAAGTTAACTTCTGGTATTGCAATGGGTGTTGTTGTAGAAGATAACGAAAACTATGCAATTTTAACTGACATTATGGGGGCAGAAGACCACTATGGCGATATGGACTTAAAAGTTGCTGGAACTAAAGATGGTATTACAGCAATGCAGCTAGATATTAAATTAGATGGATTAGATTTAAATATCTTAAGCCAAGCACTAGAGCAAGCAAGCGTAGGGCTAGAGCATATTTTAAATTTAATGCAAGATGCAAAAGAGAAAATTGTACCAAGTGGCGCACTACCATCTCTACTTAGTTTCGAGGTTAAATCTTCGGCTATACCTGTAATTATAGGAAAAGGTGGCTCGACTATTAGAGAGATTATAGAGAAATTTAATGTATCTATAGATTTAAATAGAGATTTAGGCTTAGTTAAACTAAGTGGAGATGACGATGCTACACTTGAAGTTGCTAAAGAGTATATTTTAGAGCTTGTAAGTAAAGATACTAAGTCTATTCCTAAGTACGAAATAGGAAAAGTATATAGTGGTAAAATTGTAAGAAGCGTAGAGTTTGGTTACTTTATACAGATGCCAGATGGTTACGATGCACTACTACATAACTCTAAAATTCCAAACAATATACAAGGTACTTTAAACGAAGGCGATAGTATAGAAGTTAAAGTAATGTCGCAAAAAGATAAAAGAGTAGAGCTTACAATAGCTTAAGAATAAGAAGAGAGTATATATAGGATGCTATATCCTATATAGTATATAAATTTTACCTACTATCTAAATCCAAATTTTATTAAATCGTCTTTAGCATAAGGCATATAGCTTTTTCTAGTAATAATTATTTTTGTATAACCAACAGAAGCCCAGTCGAATATTACAGGTATATCTTTTGGAGCTATATGAATACATCCGTGCGACATCCAGTTAACGCTACCCATATGTAGTGCGTGTCCATATTTAGTAAAAAATATTGCGAAGTCCATATTATTTACACCATCATCGTCTGGGTAGGCTTTTGACATATAGCGTCTTTGTTTTCTAAGCACTGTATATATTCCACTTGGCGTTTTATAGTCGTCTGCTCCTGATGTAATAATACCACTCCACCAAACTATGCCATCTCTATCTACTGCGTAAAATCTTCCATCACTACCAGCTTCTCTTACCGATACTACAATAAACTCTTGACCCTTTAAATTAGTCTCTCTTAGGGTAGTGCCACTACTACTAATGATTCTAAATTTAGTAGTTCCTATTGGCTCTACAATATTAGCACTTAAAAATTGAGCAATAAATATAGTTGCTAAAAGCGCAAACTTTAACTTTAAATTCATAAATTTCCTTCACATATGTTAACTATTATTAAGATTGTATCAAAAAAAACTTACTGTTTATATAATTTTAACAAAAAATAAAGTATAATTTTATCGCTTTTAGGTGATAAGTAGGGATACGCAAGCCGAACAGATTTAAAAGCAAGTCTATAGGACTATAAACAATATAATTTAAGGATATATAATGAAAAAGTTTTTCTTACTTTTCTTAGCACTTGGTGCTTTCGCATTCGCTGGTGAAGCTGGTGGATCAGATATGATTAAAGCATACTCAGTAGTTGCTGCTGGTGTTGGTCTTGGTCTTGCTGCTCTTGGTGGAGCTATTGGTATGGGTCATACTGCTGCTGCTACAATTGCTGGTACAGCTAGAAACCCAGGTTTAGGTAGTAAATTAATGACTACAATGTTCATTGCACTAGCGATGATCGAAGCACAAGTTATTTATACACTTGTAATTGCACTAATTGCACTTTACTCTAACCCATTCCTATAGTAGGTTAGATATAAAAGAGGTATCTTACCTCTTTTATAAATCTCTTCTTTTTTTAAAATCAATTATTTTTGCGGTAGTGGTGGAACGGTAGACACGTTAGCTTGAGGGGCTAATGAGCGTATGCTCGTGGAGGTTCAAATCCTCTCTACCGCACCATTTGTAACCAAAAATAGCAATTTTTACCCTTTTTTTACATATTTTATTTTTATTACTCCATATTTTCAAGTTTCTCTAAGAATTTAGTCATATAATTTGTGTATAAATAAATTTAAAAGGAATTTTTATGACTAAAGCAGAGTTCGTAGAGTTAGTTAAAGACAATGGTGAGTTTTCAAGCAAGGCAGCTGCAGAGGGTGCAGTTAAAGCATTTTTAGATTCAGTACAACAAGTATTAGTAAAAGGTGACAGTGTTACTTTTGTTGGTTTTGGTACTTTTTCTGCTGTAGATGTTCCAGAGAAGAGTGGTAAAATTCCTGGTAGTGACAAAACTTATACTAAGCCTGCTCACAAAGCACCTAAATTTAAAGCTGGTAAAACTTTAAAAGAAGCTGTAGAAGCTGGTAAGTAAAAACAGGCCCCTCTTTGGGCTTGTTAAATTAAATTTCTTCTAATAATCTTTATACAATACAAATTACTACTAGATAAACTAGCAGCAACTATTTAACCCACTTTTTAATACGCTCAAATGTGTTTTCGAATATACTTTTGTGTGGTTTACTATCTATACCAAAGCTATCTTGTAATTTCTCTAGCATATCTTTTTGCTCTTTTGTTAACTTTTTAGGATACACAATTTTAATTTGTGCTATAAAGCGCCCTCTAGATTGTGGTCTGTTAACATTTGGAACACCTTTATTTTTAAATATAAAGTGCTCTTTATCTTTTGTTTTAGAAGATAGCTTAATAGTTAGTTCACCCTCTAAAGATGGCACTTTAATCTCTTCTGATAATAAAATTTGCGTAAAGAATACTGGTACTTCTATATAAATATCGTTACCATCTCTTACAAAGTGCTCGTCGTCTTCTATATCGAAATGTATATATAAGTCGCCTCTGTGTCCGCCATTTGCTATATTTCCTTTTGCTGGAACTCTTAGTCTGTTGCCTACATTAACACCTGCTGGTATATTAACAGAGATTGTCTCTTCTTTATTAATACCGCCTAATCCACTACATGTACTACAGCTATCTTTAGCAGTTTTGCCTTTACCTTGGCACTGTGGGCACTCTTGAGCGTAAGTCATAAAGCCTTGGCGCATCATAATTTGGCCGTGCCCTTTACAGTAACTACATGTAGTAAACTCTCCATTTTTTGCACCTGTACCTTTACAGTCGCTACATGGCTCTTTATAGATTACCTCTAACTCTTTTTCGCAACCAAAAATTGCTTCGTTAAACTCTAGTGTTGTCTCTAGCTCGATATCTAGCGCATATGGCATTGTTGGGCCTCTTTTAGCGCTACTTCTTGCCGAGCCAAAACCAAAGCTATCGCCAAACATAGAGTTAAAGATATCCATAATATCGTCCATACCGCCAGCACCATAGCCACCGCCGCCACCTTGTGCGTTTAGGCCATCTTTTCCATACATATCGTATAGTTGTCTCTTTTGATCATCACTTAGTACTGCATAGGCCTCGTTAATAACTTTAAACTTATCTTCGGCCTCTTTATCCCCTGGGTTTTTATCGGGGTGATATTTTATAGCTAATTTTCTATATGCTTTTTTAATTTCTGTTGTTGATGCATCTTTAGATACACTTAAAACTTCGTAGTAACAAAGTTCTTCCATAGATATTACCTTTTATTTAAAATTTAGTGCGTAATTTTATCACATTATTATATAATTTTAGAGATATTTTAAAAAGGTTTTTAAATGATTACACATATAGTTATGATAAAGTTCAAAGATGGCACATCTAATGAGGAAATTTTAGAGATAAAAAGCGATATAGAAAATTTAACTAAAACAATAAAAGAGTTAAAATCTATGGAAGTAGGTTTAAACTTTGCAAACGAAGAGAGGGCAATGGATTTAGTTTTAGTATCTAAATTTAATACAAAAGAAGATTTAGATATTTATGCAAAAGATGCAACGCATCAAGAAGTTATAGCTAAAATCAAAAAAGTAGCACAATACACTAAGGTTGTAGACTACACAAATGAATAAACTAGCTCCGTTTAAAAACTTAGTAGAGGCTTTTAATGCAATGCCAGGAATTGGAGAAAAAAGTGCTCTAAAGCTTGCTTACCATATTGTTACAAATGGCTCTTACGATGGCATTAAGCTCTCTCATGCAATAGAGAGTGCAGTAGAGTCTATTGTACGCTGTAGAGCGTGCCACAATTTAAGCGAAGACGAACTTTGCCATATTTGTAGCGACGAGTCAAGAGATAGGAGCAAAATCTGCCTTGTAGAGAGTGCAAAAGATATACTAACAATAGAAAAACTTGGTCAATACAATGGTCTATTTTATGTACTTAGCGATATAGATACATTTGATTTAACACACCTAAAAGATGCCCTAAAAGGTGTAAACGAAATAATATTTGCATTTGCTCCATCGATTGCTAGCGATACTATGATGTTATATATAGAGAGCCAGCTAGAAGAGCTAAATATTACATTTACAAAAATAGCACAAGGTGTACCAACTGGTGTTTCGCTAGAGAATATAGATACACTATCTTTAGCTCGTGCTATAGAAGATAGAGTCTCTATTTAACCTCTTTACCACCAATATATACTGCGTTTGCGCTTGTGCAGTGAATAATTGTATTTAGTGCAATATCTTCGCTAGAGTCGCTATTTAAGTCGTTTGGTAGTTTAAATACTGCAAAATCTGCAAAGAAGTTTTTCTTAATTTTACCAATATCTAAATTTAGTGCATCTGCACCATTTGTAGTAACTGCATCTATTAATTTAACTGCTAGCTTTTTAGGCTCTATATCTGTATGCATATATAGCGCACTTTTTAGCTCATCTAAAATAGATAAAGAGTTATTAGAGCTTAAGCCATCGGTTCCTAGTAGTAAATTTTCTACACTAGATACATCTAGTTTTCCACAATTTAGTAATCTGTTAGAGCGTGGGCAGTGAATAACGCTACTATTGGTGCTATTTATGTGCTCTAACTCTTTTGATGTTGCTTGTGTACAGTGTGTAAATAGGGTTTTGCACTCTTTAAAGGCATTTAAAAAGTTTTCGATATCGTTAACTGGTACAGATGTTTTAAAAAAGTTTTCAAATAACTCTTTAAACTCTCCGCTTGCCTCTGCTAGCCACTCTCGCTCTTGTGGCGACTCTAAAAAGTGCGCTGTTGTAGATAGATTTTTCTCTTTTGCTATTTTTAAAACTTCTCTAAGCAAAATAGGGTGCACCGAGTATGGCGAGTGTATTGCAATTGCTGGGTAGAAGCAATCGTCTGCTAATTTTGCAGATTCGCTTAAACGCATTTTAAAATCGCCAAATAGGGCATCTACCATTGCAGCAGACGAACCTATAACTTCGTTAAAATATACAACTCTTTGTGGTATTTGCTTGCATATCTGCATATCTGCACCAAAGCTAGAAATTGCACCAAAAGTTGTTACACCGCTATTTAGCATCTGTTTTGTAGCATCTTCTAGTATATTTTGTGTTAGTTTTTCTACCAAGTTGTCTCTATTTTCGAAAACGCTATATAGCCACTCTATAAAGCTTCCGTACTTTAGGGTAGAGCTATTTGCACTAAACTCTAAATGTGTATGCGCATTAATAAATCCTGGATATATTACGCTATTTCCACTAAAAGTTGTAACTTCTACATTTGGGTACTTGCTCTTTAAATTACTAAGGGTATCTACCTCTAAAATTTTATTGTCAAATACAATGGCACTATCTTTTAAAAACGAACCCTCTACATATATATATTTACTTGAGATTATTTTCACACTTTAAACCTTTTATAACAACACTTTTAATAGAATTATAGCAAATGAACCCTCTGCATTTAGAGAGTTTAAATTAAAAAAAAGGTTAATATATGAAAATAGTAGTAATTCAAGGACCAAACTTAAATATGCTTGGAGTTAGAGAGCAACATATTTACGGACCAATGAAGTTAGAAGACATTCACGCACAAATGAAGAGCTTTGCAGAGCAAAATGGAGTAGAGATAGAGTTCTTTCAAAGCAACTTAGAGGGTGAAATTGTAGATAGAATTCAAGAGTGCATGGGTGATGCTAATGGTATTATTATTAACCCGGCTGCATATTCGCACACTTCTATTGCTATTAGAGATGCAATCTCAGCAGTAGAGATACCAACAATCGAAGTACACTTAAGTAATATTCATGCAAGAGAAGAGTTTAGAAAAAACTCATTAACAGCAGAAGTATCAGCTGGTGTAATAGCAGGCATGGGGCCATTTGGTTACCACTTAGCAATGATTGGTATGGTTCAGATTATGAACGAGATTAATGCAATGAAAGAGGCAGAAGCTCAACAAAAATAATGAACTACATTATATACAAAAACGAAAATGCACTCTTTTGGGAGTGCGCTTTTAGTTGCGACAATGCAATTTTTTTAAAATTAGGATCAGACTCTTACTTTATTACCGATAGTCGTTACGAAATAGATGCAAAAAATAGTATTAAAAATGCTCAAGTTTTAATTGCGAACTCACTTATAGATAAATTGGCAGAGGTTTTAAAAAGTAACAAAGTTAAAAAGGCAACAATAGACCCCGCCGAGTGGAATCTTTTTAGCTACGAACAGCTAAATAGCCAAACACCTACAAAGTTTAAATTTAAACCAAATTTTTCGCATAAAAAAAGAGTTATAAAGAGCCCTCAAGAGATTGCTTATCTTAAAAAAGCAGTTAAAATAGGCAAAAGTAGTTTTAAAAAAATAGCATATGCACTAAATAATTTAGAGGGAGCTAGCGAGTTAGAATTAAACTTTTTAGCCGAATCTTACCTAAGAGATTACGGCACTAGAGATATTAGCTTCGAGCCAATACTAGCAATAAACGAAAATGCAGCAAAACCGCATGCAATGCCAACTAACAAAAAGCTAAAAGGTGGCGATTTAATTCTTTTTGATGCTGGTGTTAAGTATAAAAGATACTGCTCAGACAGAACAAGAACTGCTTTTTTTAATGGAGACTTTAAGTTTAACTACAAGCAGAAATTTAGCTCTAAAAAGATACAAAAAGCCTACGATTGCGTCCTTAAAGCACACGATAGAGCAATTAACAAAGCAAGAAGCGGTATGAAAGCAAAAGAGATAGATGCACTAGCTAGAGATGTTATAGAAAAGGCGGGCTTTGGTAAATATTTTGTGCACTCAACTGGACATGGGGTAGGGCTAGATATTCATGAAATGCCTTATATATCATCTAAAAGCGACACCATTATAGAAGATGGTATGGTTTATACAATAGAGCCAGGTATCTATATAGAGGGCGAATTTGGTATTAGAATAGAAGATATGGTCTATATGCAAGACTCACGCTCAGTTGTAATGTAGGTGGAACTTTGAGCGGTTATTTGTATCTTAAAAAAAGAGATAATACAGTAATAATAAAGAGTAAAAATTTTCCTTCTAATACTAAAAAATATAAAAATGCAACAGCCCTTATTGGGGTAGGTGGAAACCTAGGCGATAGCAAAAGGCGTTTTAACCACTTGCTAATAAAGTTAAAAAAAGATGGTTTAGTTAAAGTAGTTGCAACATCTATAATATATAAAAATCCACCTTTTGGCTACTTGCAGCAACCTTTTTTTTACAATACTTTACTATTAGTAAGTAGTAATTTAAAACCTTTAGAGCTTTTACGCTATACTCAAAGTGTAGAAAAACATTTTAAAAGAAAAAGAGAGTTTAAAGACTCGCCAAGAACTTTAGATTTAGATATAATATTTTATAAAAAGACAAAAATAGATATGGCACCAAAACTTATTGTTCCGCACCCACACTGGAGCAAAAGAGATAGTGTGTTAATTCCACTTAAATATTTAAAAGGAAATAGATGCTTAAAGAGAGTTTTATTGCAACAACACCAAACGAAGCATATAAATTAGCAATACAAAAGTATGGCTCAATAGAGAATTTTAAAGTTATAAGCGCTTCTCAATTTAAAGGCAAAGATGGCACATTAAATGCCGAAATAACTATAGAAATAGAAGAAGAGATATTTAACGAATTTACAGGAATCGACGAAGAAGAGGCACTTTTAGAAGAGATTAAAATACTAAAATCTAAAATGGATAGAATGAAAGATGTCTTAGCTCCTAAAAAAAATGGTAATAAAACTATAGAAGAGGTTAAGAGCATACTAACTAATAAGGGGCTAAATAAGAGCTGGGTTGATTTAATGCTAAACCCATTTATTGGTACACAAGTTGCCGAAGATAAGTCTTTATTGCTATCTTTTGTATTAGAAGAGATAGAAGATTCAATTAATGTAGCAAAAACACCAATAGATAAAAAAGTAAACCTATTTGTTGGGCCAACTGGGGTTGGTAAAACTACAACTTTAGCAAAAATAGTTGCATGGTGCATAAGTAAGGGTATTAAAGAGCAGTCTATTGCTCTTATTAATTTAGACAACTATAGAGTAGGTGCGTACGAGCAGCTAGGCTTTTACGCTAAAAGTTTAGGTGTAGATTACTTTTGTGTAGAGAGTGCTGACGATTTATTTAATTTACTAAATAACTTAAGCAATAAAGATTTAATATTTTTAGATACTGCAGGTAGCTCGCCTTACGATATAGAGAAGCTACTAAATACTGTAAAACTATACAGAAGTAGTTCACTAGATGACAGCTCTGTAAATTTAGTAGTATCTTCGGCATCTAAATATGTAGATTTTAAAGATATTTATGAGCATTTTTCGTTTTTAAATATAGATAGACTTATAGTAACAAAAGTCGACGAAACACGCAATACTGGTAACTTAATTGCCTTTTTACTAGATACAAAATTGCCAGTTTCGTATATTACTACTGGTCAAAATGTGCCAAAAGATTTGCAAATTGCATCAAAAAGAGCAATTTTAGAAAACTTTATTGGCGATATAGATGAAGAATAACCTACAAGCAGACTTACTAATAAGCTCAAAGCTTAACTTTTTTATTAGCGAGCCATTTACTCTAAATAAAAAGAGTAAAAACAGCCTAAAAGTTGGTAGCTACCTTAAGCTAAATAGCAACTCTTTAAGCGTTGCTCTTAAAAGTAAAAGCACTTTTTTAATGGCTAAAGTTTTTGCTAAAAATAGCTACTTATTTATAAAAAAATGCAAAAAAAACACAAACAAATTTAAGATAAAAAAAGATAACTTCGCAATTAAATTTAACTTAGAAAAAGAGCTACTTACAAACCAAACTGCCATTGCCAAAATGCCTATTAATGCCATAATGCTAAAGGGTAAAAAAGAGTTTGCTAATATAAATCTTTACATTAGCAATGCAATATATATAGAAATTAAGGAAATTTTATGAAAAAGGTTTTACTAGGCTTAAGTGGCGGTGTAGACTCTACAGTAGCTGCACTTTTACTACAAGAGCAAGGCTACGATGTAGTTGGTGTATATATGGTTATGCACAATTTAAAAGAGCTAAATGATGCAAATATTCAAAAGGCTAAAAAGGTTGCAAAGTATCTTGATATACCTTTTTATGTGCACAATATTGAAGATAGCTTTAAAGACGAAGTTTACGACTATTTTGTAGACTCTTACAAAAAAGGCTTAACTCCAAACCCATGTGTAGTGTGTAACCGCAAAATTAAGTTTGGTAAAATGGTAGAATTTGCCGATTCTATGAATATAAACTATATTGCAACTGGGCACTACGTAAGAGCAAAAGATGGCTTTATTTACAAAGGGTTAGACAACTATAAAGATCAAAGTTATTTTTTAGCAGAGGTGGATAAAGAGGTAATTAATAGAGCAATATTTCCACTTGGTAGCTGGGTAAAAGACGATGTAAAAAAATACGCAACAAATGTACCAATACTACAAGAGATAGCAAAACAAAAAGAGAGCAGCGAAATATGTTTTGTAGAAGATAGTTATATCGATATTTTGCAAGAGCATATCGAAACAAACTTGCAAGGTGTTGTAAAAGATTTAGATGGCAACGAAGTAGGGCACCATAAAGGCTTTATGCACTATACAATTGGTAAACGAAGAGGCTTTTTTGTAAAGGGTGCGCACGACCCACACTATGTTGTAGATATAGATGCAAATAGTAATACTATTGTAGTTGGCAAAAAAGACGACCTAGCAAATACAACTATTGTTATATCTAATATTAATCTTTTTATAGACTCTAACGATTTTAATGCAAATATTAAAGTTAGGTACAGAACAAGCGGTGTTGATGGTAGCGTAAAGATAGATAAAAATATTGGTATTATAGAGTTAAAAGAGCCAGTATATGGCGTAGCAAAAGGGCAATTTGCAGTATTTTACGACAACGATAAATTACTAGGTGGTGGCGAAATTATAGATATTATAGATTAAATAATTAGTTTGTAGTTTAAAATAAAGTCATCTCCCAAGAAGGGAGAGTAAGTAGTTAGTACTACTTATAGTGCAGTTACATTCTCAGCTTGAGGACCTTTTTGTCCTTCGCCAATTTCGTAAGTTACTTTTTGACCATCTTGAAGTGAAACACGCCCACCGCTTGGATTATTAACTTGTCTGAAGTGAACGAAAAGATCACCTTCTCCATTATCTTGGCTAATAAAACCATAACCTTTTTCATCGTTGAACCATTTAACTGTGCCTTCTAAAACATTAGACATTTTGTACCTTTAAAAATAATTTACACTTACAAGTAAGCGGAAAATATGTGGAAGTTTTTCTAGCAGGGGTAACACTAAAGTAACGCATTGCAAGAAGAGAATCTATCCCTCATTCTTTTCAAAATTAATTATAGCTTGATTTTATAAAGTAAACATTAATAATATAACTTTTTTGTATAATATAACTTATATTTACTTGGAGCACTTAATGAGAGACGACTATGGGCTATCTATATGGGGTAATGACAACTTTGTAATAGATAAAGATAACATACTAATAAACTATAAAAGCAAACCATCAATGCTTGAGTTAACAAATAAAATACGAGAAAAAGGCTTTAAAGGCCCAATACTATTTAGATTTCCACACCTTATAAAAAAACAGCTAAATATGCTTTTTAGCGAGTTTAAAAGAGCAGGAGAAGAGTTTAACTATAGTGGTAAATTTAAAGCCGTTTTTCCGCTAAAGGTTAACCAGTTTCCAAACTTTGTAAACGAAGTTGTAGAACTATCTTGTACATATAACTACGGCTTAGAAGCAGGTAGTAAAGCAGAGCTTATAATTGCAATAGCTAAAACACCAATAGGCGCACCAATTACAATAAATGGCTTTAAAGATAAAGAGATGATATCTTTATGTTTTATTGCAGCAAAAGGTGGGCACGATATTACTATTACAATCGAAGGGCTAAATGAACTTAAAACTATACTAGATGTTAATAGAGAATTTAACAGCACATATAGCGATAATATTATGCCAAATATTGGTATGCGTATTCGTATGCATAGCTCTGGTGTTGGTGCTTGGGCTAAGAGTGGGGGCTATAGCTCTAAATTTGGTTTAACCTCAACAGAGCTACTAGAGGCTTGCGATATGCTCTCTTGCGAGGGATTAATAGAGAAATTTAGTATGATTCACTTTCATATTGGTTCACAAATGGAAGAGATTGGACCACTAAAGAAGGCTCTAAGAGAGGCTGGCAATATATATGCAGACCTTAAAAAAATTGGCGCAAGTAATCTTAGTGCAATTAATATTGGTGGGGGCTTAGCTGTAGAGTATTCGCAAGTTCAAAAAAACCAAAACCGTAACTACTCTATAAAAGAGTTTGCAAATGATGTTGTCTTTTTAATGCAAGAGATTGCTAAAAACAAGGGTGTTGACGAACCAGATATATATACAGAATCTGGGCGTTTTATTGCAGCTAATCACTCGGTTTTAGTTGCACCTGTGCTAGAGCTATTTAGCCAAGAGTACAACGAAAAGAGTCTGCGCTTAAAGGAGCAAAACCCACCACTTATACAAGAGCTTTACGATCTATATAAGTCTATAAATACACAATACGCAAGAGAGTACCTGCACGATGCAATCGACCATCTAGATAGCCTGTTAACACTTTTTGATTTAGGTTATATAGATTTAACAGACCGCTCTAATACTGAAATTTTGGTAAATTTAATTATTAAAAAGGCAATAGAGCTACTATCTAAAGAAAATAGCGATGAGCTAATTAGACTACAAAACAAAATACAAGAGAAGTATTTAGTAAACTTTTCTATGTTTCAATCTATGCCAGATTTTTGGGGGCTAGGGCAGAGCTTTCCTATAATGCCAATATCTATGCTATCTAAAAAGCCAACACTTGCGGCATCTATTTGGGATATAACTTGCGATAGCGATGGCGAAATACCATTTAACCCAAAAACACCGCTTAAGCTACACGATATAGATGTGCAAAATCAAGAGTACTTTTTAGCATTTTTCCTAACTGGCGCATACCAAGAGGTACTAGGAATGAAGCACAACCTATTTACGCACCCAACAGAGGTAGTAGTAAAGTTTAAAGAAAATGGAGAGTACTACTTCGACTCTATACTAGAGGCGCAAAATTTAGTAGATATTCTAGACGATATCGACTACAACATAAGCGACTTAGACAGAAGCCTAAAGCGTTTATTAGAAGAGTCTAGCCTAATAGATAAAGAGCAAAAACAGGCACTTTTAGGTAAACTTTACCTATATTTAAGCGAAAATAGCTATCTTAAAACAATACAAGCAAGTAAGGTGTAATATGGCGTTATTAAAAAATATACTAGACGATTTTAAGACAGTAAAAAATAATGATCCTGCTTTAAAATCTAATTTCGAGTTACTATTTAACTACCCAGGTGTTTGGGCACTATTTTTTTACAGAATTGGAAACAGCTTATACAAAAGGGGTTTGCGCTTTTTACCAAGGCTTATCTCGGCAATAGGGCAGTTTTTAACAACTGTCGACATTCACCCAGGTGCAACAATAGGTAGTGGTGTATTTATAGACCACGCAAGTGGTATTGTAATAGGCGAAACTGCAATTGTTGGCAATAATGTACTTATATACCAGCAAGTTACACTAGGTGGTGTTAGCTTATCTAAAGGCAAGCGCCACCCAACTATAGAAGATGGCGTAACAATAGGTGCAGGTGCTAAAGTGTTAGGTAATATTACAATAGGAAAAGATGCAAAAATAGGTGCAAACTCTGTAGTTATAAAAGATGTACCAGCAGAGTGCACAGCAGTTGGTGTACCAGCACACATTGCAAAAAGATTAGACAACAAAGAGCCTCTTCGCCACAACATTATGCCAGATATCGAAAAAGATCTATTTAAGTACTTATTAGAGAGAATAGAGATACTAGAAAATGCTATAGATAAAGAGGCAATAGACAAAACCAAAGAAGAGAAACTAAACAAAAAACATCAAGAGTATATAGACTCTATGGTAAAAGATTAATAATGAAAAATTGGCAAATATATAGTAGCTTAAATAGCGAAGATGGCATTATTGCAGGCAGTACAAATATAGACAATAGCCAAAACTACAGCTTCTCTTTAGCACTACACACAGGCGAAGATAGAGAAAAAATTACAATAAACAGAGAAAAGTTTACATCTAATTTCGCTAGTAATTTTAAGTTTGTATCTCAGTTTCAGGTACATAGTAGCAAAATAATAAATGTAGATAACCTAGAGCTTACAGATAAATGGAGCGAATTTAAACTACAAGCAGACGGCTTTGTAACAAGCAAGCCAAATATTGTACTAAATATTCTAACAGCAGACTGCATTGCACTTTTAGCATACGATAAAAATGCCAAAGTAATAGGTGCAGCACACGCAGGCTGGCAAGGTAGCAAAGAGAATATGGCAAAAAACCTAGTTAATGCCATGTGCGAAATTGGTGCAAATATTAAAGATATAAAAGTAGCAATTAGCCCAAGTATTAGAGGTTGCTGCTACGAAGTAGGCGAAGATGTTGCCAAAAACTTTACCAACTACCCAGACTCGCTAGTTAAAACAGCACCAACAAAATGGCACTTAGATATTAGCGTTGTAAATAAAGAGCAACTACTAAATTTAGGCATTAAACACAGCAATATCGAAATAGCTCCAATTTGCACAGCCTGCCATAGCCAAAACTACTTTAGCTACCGCAAAGAAAACGGCTGCAGCGGAAGATTTGTAAGCTATATTGGTATGTTGTTGTAAGGTAAAAGGGAGAAGGTTGAAAGGAGAGAAGGGTGTATTGGTTATTGGTTAATTATGCTAAATAGCCAAACCAATTTACCTAAAACCTAATTTTTTATGGAACTTGTATATTTATGGTTGGAAGATTATAAAAATATATTCATATCATAAATAGTTAATTTTTTTTATTAGTTTAAACTTGTATTACAACGGTGGACTTGAACTACAAGTGAACTGTTTGCTTAGCTACTATTGGTATATCAGGTATATATGATATATCATTAATATTTGATTTGTCGGCGATAGGTTCACTTGTTAGTTCCAAGGATTTGTTAGGATAAATACTTGCCAATTGTTTTTGTATCTCTTTTGCTAAATAATAAGCTAAATATGGAGGAACAGCATTGCCTACCATTTTGTAACCTGCTGTTAAATTTTTATAATAAAATATATGTTCATCTGGAAAAGATTGTATCCTAGCACACTCTCTTATACTTAATCTTCTATATAAGTGTTCATAATTTGGTACAAATATTCTTTTATTTTGTTCTACAAATTGCATTTTGGGAGCTTGTGGATGCAAAGGTGCATGTCTGCCACCAGCTTGGATAGTAAAAGATGGTTCATCCCAACTTCTTACACGATTTCTCGACATAAAAATAGAAGAAAAT